>DATCPV010000456.1:0-4100 GCA_036569885.1 Gaiellales bacterium
GCAAGAAGGCATACATCACACCAAGCGTGATCAGGGCGAACGCTGCTTCGAGGGGGGCCGCCATAACTTGGGCCTCTATCGGCCGGCGGTCGCCGGGTCCGTCGCCGCGTCGCGGTATCTTGCCCTCCCCCAAAGCGGGGAGAGAAGGCGGTGCTTGCATCCATAGACTACGTATGTTAGTCTATAGACTATTCTAGTAAGTCGATCTGGGAGCAACGCCATGCGCGAACGACACGACCGTCCCAATCTCACCCGGCTGACACGGCTGGGTTTCGTCAACGCCTATCTCGTCTCGGAGGACGACGGGCTGACGCTCGTCGACACGATGATCTCGGGCAGTGCCCCGGGCATCCTGGCCGCCGCCGAGCGCATCGGCCGCCCGATCGTCCGGGTCGTGCTGACCCACGCCCACTCCGACCACGCCGGATCGCTCCACGCCGTGGCCGGGCGGCTCCCCGCTGCCGAGATCGCCGTCTCGGCGCGCGAGGCACGGCTGCTTGCCGGCGACCACGCGCTCGAGGCCGGTGAGCCGGACTCCAAGCTGCGCGGAGGCTGGCCCAAGGTGGCCGTCTCGCCCACCCGGCTGCTCGAGGACGGCGACCGGGTGGGATCGCTGCGAGTGGTCGCGGCACCTGGGCACACCCCGGGGCACATCGCCCTGTTCGACGAACGCGACGACACGCTGATTGCGGGCGATGCCTTCTCGACGCTCGCCGGCGTCTCGACCACCGGCCGGATCTACCCGCGCTTCCCGCTCGTCGGGATGTCGACGTGGGATCGGCCGACCGCAAACCGGACCGCGGCAATGCTGCGGACACTCGAGCCCCGGGCGCTCGCCGTCGGCCACGGACCGGTCGTTTCGGATCCCGCGGCCGCGATCGACCGCGCCCTGGCGGCGGTGGGAGCCGGCCGGCCCGTGGCGGCGTAGCGTGGCACCGGGCCGTGGCCTCTCGCGGGCGGTCGTGATCGATGCGGCCGCCGGCCTGGCCGATCGGGACGGGTTCGACGCGCTCACGGTCGGCGCGGTGGCGGCGGCGCTTGGCGTGCGTCCCCCGTCGCTCTACAACCACGTCGCCGGCCTGGACGGGCTTCGCCACGAGCTGGCGCTGCGCGGCGTCCGGGAGCTCGGCGAGCGCATCCGCGATGCCGCGGTCGGGCGCGCGGGGGCGGACGCCCTGACAGCGCTCGCCGAGGCCTATCGGGCCTATGCCCGCGAGCGGCCGGGCCTCTACCGTGCGCTCCAGCGGGCGCCCGCCGCCGGGGACGCCGAGCTCGGGGCCGCCGCGGAGCGGCTGCTCCAGCCGGTGCTGGCGGTGCTCGCCGGATTCGGCCTGCAGGGCGACGACGTCATCCATGCCGCCCGCAGCCTGCGCAGCGCGATGCACGGATTCGTCGAGCTCGAGCGGCTGGGAGGCTTCGGCATCGACCTCGACCTCGATGCGAGCTACCGGTTCATGATCGCCGCTGTCTCCGCGGGCATGATGGGGCGCCGCGCGTGACGCGCGGCGCCCCACAGCCGTTCGGTGGTGCTATCCGGCGTGGCGGAGCGTGCCGAGGAGGCCGTGTGCCTCGCCGTCAGGCCCGGCGCTGAAGAGCAGCGCGTTGCGGGCGCCGGTGACGCCGTTTCCAATGCGCAGCCCCCACAGGCCGTCGATGACGACCGGTGCGCCGTGCGGGCGCCGCAGCGTCCCCAGCATGTGGCCGGTGTGGATGTTGTAGGCGTGGATGCGGCCGTTGCCGAAGTTGCCGACCAGCAGTGCGCCGCTGAACTGGCCGAAGTGCCGCGGTGCCTGCACCAGGCCCCAGGGAGCATCGAGCGCGCCCCGGCTGACGAGGCGGCCGATCAGGTGCCCGCTGGTGGTGTACACGTCGACGTAGCCGAGATGGGCGGCATCGATCTCATCCGATGCAGTCGCGTCCTGCTTGGCGTACGAGACGTAGAGCCGGCCGCCGATCGCCTGGATCCCGAACGGGGCGAAGTGCGCGGGCAGGTTCGGGTCACGGAAGCGGCCGTGCGTGTTCACCTGGTGGAAGGTGTTGTTGAACACGTCGATCGCGTTGTTGTGGAAGTCGGCCGCAAACAACATCGGCCCGTGTCCGCGGACCCTGGCCAGGGCGAGCCCCTTGAAGACCGCGGTGGGCACGGTCGCCTCGGTGGTTGCCATCGTCGGGGGGACCGGCGACGCGGGCGCCCAGGCGCTGATTGTGCCGGCCTCGGAGTCGAAGATGAACAGGGCCGGGGTCGGAGTGCCGGCGACGTCCACCTTGAACCCGCTCGTGGGGTTGAACACCTGCCCTGTGGGAGCTCCGGCGGGGATCGTCACCACGAGCGGCGCGATCGCGATCGGCATGCCGCCGACGGCGCCCGGATAGATGCTGGCGACGCCCGTTCCGTTGTCGGCAGCCCAGAGCGGAGTCGTCGGGCCGGCTGCCAGGCCCCACGGATTGACGAGGTTCGGGTCCATCACCTGCGCGACGCCCGGCTGATCGGAGACGAGATTGGTCTGCCGGTAGCCATGGGCCTGGGCAACTGCCGGGGCGGCGAGCGCCGCGGCCACGACAATCGGTGCAAAGGCCGCAAGCCGCCGGCCTCGCAGCCATCTCTGGCGTTTCATCAGATACCCCCTCATGCGTATACGTCCGGCGCCGGCATGCAGCGCCGGTGGACGACCGTGGGTACGATCCCGGATCCTTCCCGGATTGTGGCCTGCGTTACAGAAGGAGTCAGATGACCGAACCGGACGAGGTTGCCGAGGCCAGCGAGGTGGTCGTCGACGGCGTGTGGCACTGGCGGATCCGAAATCATGCGATCGGCGGAGCGTTCTCGAGCTCGCAGGCGGTCGCGGGCGACGCCGGCGAGTTGGTGCTGATCGATCCCGTCCGGCTTGCTCCCGGCGCCATGGCCGCCCTGCCCCTGCCGACGGCGATCTGCCTCACCGCGAAGTGCCACCAGCGCGCGGCCTGGCGCTACCGGCTCGACTTCGCCGCGGCGGTGTGGGCGCCCGAGGGCACGGCGCCGATGGACGGCGAGCCCGACCGCCGCTACACCGAGGGCGACGTGCTCCCCGGCGGGCTGCGGGCCGTGCACACACCCGGCCCGGAGCCGGTGCACTACTCGTTCCTGCTCGAGCGGGGCGGGGGCGTCTTCTTCTGCTCCGACCTGCTCGGGAACGATCCTCTCCGCGGTCTCGACTTCGTCGCGCCGGAGTACCACGACGACCCGGCCGAGACCCGCCGCAGCGTGGAGCGGATGCTCGACCTCCCGTTCGCGGTGCTCTGCCTCGACCACGGGCCGCCGGTGGTGGACGACCCCAAGTCGGCGATCCGCGCCCTGCTCCACCGCACCGCCTGACTGCGCCAAACGGGGTCAGACCCCTTTTGGCGCACTCACGCCATGAAGGCTGCGAGGCGCTCGGCTTCGGCCGCGACCTCGCGCTCGACGGCCGTGCGAAGCGGCTCGAAGGGCGCGGGCATCACACGCCCGCGCTCATGCCTCCACGTGCCCGCGACGCGGCCGTCGACCAGGAACGTGGGCAGCGAGTGGGGGGTCTTGGTGTTGAACACCTGCGGCCGCCAGCGCTCGGGCATGATCTGGCCGCGGCGCGCGTGTACGAGCAGGGTCGCGTCCCAGGTCGGCAGGAACCGCACCGGCGCAGGCGTCTCAGGGTCGGGCAGCGGCGCTCCCCGCAGGTCGATCAGCTCCGCGCCGCGCTCGTCGCGGAAGCGGCGCGGCTCGAGTCGCTCGACGGCCGGGGCGAGCGACTGCACGGAGACCCCGGCCCAGTCGGCGATGTCCTTGACAGCAGCCGGCCCGAAGCCGCCCAGGTAGCGGCGGAGCAGCAGGTCGAGGCCCTGCTGGGGATCGGCCTTGGCCGGTCCGAGCCACGTCTCGGCGGTCATGTACAGGTCGGCCCGGCGCTGCTCCCACGTGCCCGACGGCGGCACGCGCACCAGGTCGAGCCAGAGGCCGACGCCGTTCCAGATGACGTTGTTCACGCCGAGCTCCTGCATCAGGTCCCTGCTTCGTCGCGGTCCCTCGGCAAGCAGCGGGCGCGTGCGCGCGGCGGCGTCGGCGACCACCTCGGGCGGGATCTGGCGGC
>DATCPV010000457.1:0-9113 GCA_036569885.1 Gaiellales bacterium
GCGCGCGGTGGCGGTCGAGGCCGGCTCGCTCGCCGACGCCGCTCCGCGCCTCGTCAGGCTCCGGCGGACGGTACCCTTGCGGGGATGAATTTCGGAGATCGCGTCGCCGAGGCGGTGGAACGCAAGCGCAGCTGTCTCTGCGTCGGTCTCGATCCCCGCATCGACCTGCTTCCGCCCGAGGTGATCACCGGCCTGCATCCCGGCGCGTCCGGCCGCGCCCGGGCGTATGAGCGGTTCTGCACGGGCGTGATCGACGCCGTCGTCGACGACGCCGTTGCCGTCAAGCCGCAGGTGGCCTTCTTCGAGGCGCTCGGCGGAGCCGGCATCTCGGCGCTCGAGCGGGTCTGCGCGCATGCTCGCGAGGCCGGGCTCCTGGTGGTGGTCGATGGGAAGCGCGGCGACATCGCCTCAACCGCGGTGGCGTACGCGGAGGCGTGGCTCGAGCGCCGCGACGGCGCCGCCCCGGCCGGTGACGCGCTCACCGTCAACCCGTACCTGGGCTCCGACTCGCTGGAGCCGTTCCTGGCGGCCTGCGGCGAGGGGGCGGGGCTGTTCGTCCTCACCCGCACCTCCAATCCCGGCGGCGCTGACGTGCAGGAGGCGGAGCTCGCCGACGGACGCCGGGTCTGGGAGCGGATTGCCGGCCTGGTGGCGGGCTGGGGCGAGGCCCACATCGGCGAGAGCGGGCTGAGCGCGGTCGGCGCCGTCGTCGGAGCGACCCAGCCCGACGCCGTTGCCCGCGCCCGGGAGCTGATGCCGCATGCGGTGTTGCTCCTGCCCGGGATCGGCGCGCAGGGTGGCAAGGCCGACGTGCTGCACGCGGCCACGACCGTGCACCCCGCTGGGGGCCTGATCGCCCCGTCGCGGTCGGTCATCTACGCCTGGCGCGAGCGGGGCGGCGACTGGCGCCAGGGCGTGCGTGTGGCCGCGTCCGAGCTGCGCCGGTCGGTGCTCCCGGTATGACGCCGCTCGCGGCCGACCTCGAGCTGGCCCGCGAGCTGGCGCTGCTCGGGGGCGGAATCGCGCTCGAGCGCTACCAGCGGCATCCGCCGGCGACCCGCAAGGGAGACGGGTCGTGGGTGACCGAGGCCGACATCGCCGCCGAGCACGCCATCCGCGCCCGCCTGGCCGAGGCGCGTCCGGACCACAACGTGCTCGGCGAGGAGCACGGGCTGCAGTCCGCCGCCGGAGGCGACGCCGTCGCCGGCCGCCCGACCTGGGTGATCGACCCCATCGACGGCACCCACAGCTACATGATCGGCATCCCGCTTTGGGCGACGCTCGTGGGGCTCGTGGTTGACGGCGAGTCGGTGGTCGGCGTCTGCCATGCCCCCACCCTCGGCGAGACGTACGAAGCCGCCGCGGGCGGGGGAGCGCGCATGAACGGAGCCCCGATCGCCGTCCGCTCGACCCCGCTTGACGAAGCCATGGTCGTCTCGGGCGGGCTGCGCGGCATGCAGGAGCAGGGCATCGAGGCCTTCTACCGCGAGCTCGCCCGGGCGGCGTGGCGGGTGCGCGGGCTGGGTGACTTCTGGGGGCACATGCTCGTTGCGCGCGGCGCGGCGCAGGTGATGGTCGACCCCGCGGTGCGGACGTGGGACACCGCGGCCGTCGAGGTGATCGTGCGCGAGGCGGGCGGGGCGATCACCCAACTCGACGGCTCGCCCCTCGCCGACGGAGACTCCTGCCTTACGACCTGCGGCGAGCCGCTCCACGGCCTCGTGATGGCGATGGCGGCCCGGTAGATGACCGACGACGTCGTCATCCGGCGCGTGACGACGTCCGCCCAGGTCGATGCGGCGAGTGCGCTCTTCGACGGTCCGCCGCAGCCCGCCGCGACCCGCCGGTTCCTGGCCGAGACGGGCCATCATCTCCTGGTGGCCTCGATCGGCGGAGAGCCGGTCGGGATGGTGTCAGGGGTCGAGACGACGCATCCCGACAAGGGCACCGAGATGTTCCTGTACGAGCTGTCGGTGGCCGAGCCGTACCGCGGCCGCGGCATCGCGACGGCGCTCGTGACGGCCCTGGCCGAGCTTGCCCGCCGGGTCGGGTGCTACGGCATGTGGGTGCTCACCGACGACACGAACGCGCCCGCGCTCGGGGCCTACGAGGCCGCCGGCGGCGTCCGCGAGACCGCGCCCCGCATGCTCACCTGGACGTTCTCGGCGACCGAGGGTTAGGGCCGCGGCGTGGAGACGTCCCGCACCGGCCGTGCCGCCGGGGCCTCGCGGCCGTCGCGCACGAGCCAGGCTGCGCAGGCCGCGGCGGTCAGGGCGACCGGCACGCCCGGTGCGCCCATGGCGAGCATCAGCGCCAGCGCCAGTGCCACCTCGAGCCCAGCCAGGTCGGCGAGCACGCCGCGCCGCGTGATCCCCCAGGCGGTGTCGGCAACAGTCACCGCGACCACCATCACCAGCAATCCGAGCCACCCCGCACCCAGTGTCCAGCCTGCGATTCCGACCTCCAGCACCACCGCGACGGTGACCACCGAGCGCTTGCGAGAACCGAACATGCCTGCACTTTACCGTTTCTGGCGCCTCCGCGTGTATACAATCCCTCCGCCGATGGGGAGGGCACGCGAATGATCCTCACCGTAACCGCCAACGCGGCGGTCGATAAGACGCTCACCGTCCCCAATCTCCAGCTTGGGCACCGGCATCGGGCCCAACAGGGCATCGTGATTCCCGGAGGGAAGGGCGTGAACGTCGCCCGCGCGCTCAAGCGGCTCGGTGAGCCCGTGATCGCCACCGGACTGGCGGGCGGGCGGACGGGCAGCCACATCCTCGACGGCATGACCGAGGAGGGGATCCTGAACGACTTCGTCCGCATCCGCGGCGAGTCGCGCACCTCGACGGTTGTCGTCGACCCGACCAGCGGCGTCCAGACCGAGATCTACGAGTACGGGCCCGAGGTGGGCGAGGACGAGCTGGCGATGCTGCGCGACAAGCTGCACTACCTCTCCGGCGCCGTCAGCACCGTCGTGCTCGCGGGTAGCCTGCCGCGGCGCGTCCCCACCGAGCTCTACGCCGGCATGATCTCCGAGATGACGCGCCGCAAGGTGCGCACCGTGATCGACTGCGACGGCGAGCCGCTGCGCAAGGCGCTCCACGCCCAGCCCTGGCTGGTGTCGACCGAGCAGCGCGAGGCCGAGGCGCTGGTCGGCCACGAGTTCCAGACCGACGAGGACTTCCAGGACGCGCTCACCGAGATCGCCTCGATGGGGGCCGCGAGCGTCCTCATCACGCTGCGGACGGGCTGTTATGCGCTGCTGCGCTCCGGCCGCGCCCGCGCCCAGATGTATCGCGCCTGGATCCCGCAGGTCGAGTCGGTCTCGTCGGTCGGATCCGGCGAGGCGCTGCTGGCGGGGTTCGTGGCCGCGTCGGCCGCCGATGCCCAGCCCGAGGAGTGCCTGCGGCGGGCGCTCGCCTGCGGCGGGGCGAACTCGCAGACCGTCGGCGCAGGGGTCTTCGATCCTCGCGATGTGCCGCGCTTCGCCGGCATGGTCGAGGTGCAGGAGATCCTGCCCGCCGGTACCCGCGCAGCCTCGTGATTCCGGGGCCCTGCAGCCGACGCCACTGATAGACTGCGCCCAACTTTGAAAGCTCGTTGCGACGCTCAGCGATCCTCCTCACGACCCGGGCCGGCCCCCAGCCACCTGGGTCGTGTGCGTTTCGGGGGACGACCGGGCACGGGAGAGGCGGTAAAGCGTGGAGATTGAGATCGGGCGTGGCAAGAAGGCCCGCCGCGCATATGGGTTCGACGACATCGCGATCGTGCCGAGCCGGCGCACGCGCGACGCCGAGGATGTCGACATCGCCTGGCGGCTCGGCCCGCACCTGCTCGAGCTGCCCCTCCTGGCCTCCGCGATGGACGGCGTGGTCTCACCCGAGACGGCCGTCATCCTGGGCCGCCTGGGCGGGCTGGGCGTGCTCAACCTCGAGGGCATCTGGACGCGCTACGAGGATGCCGACGAGCAGCTCGAGCGGATCTCGACCTTCGACAAGGCCGAGGCCACCCGCGAGATGCAGCAGATCTACTCCGAGCCGATCCAGCCCGAGCTGATCGCCAGCCGCATCGCCGAGATCAAGGCCGAGGGCGTGCTCGCGGCGGCGTCGCTGACGCCCCAGCGGGTGCGCGAGCACTGGCAGACGGCGCTCGAAGCGGGCCTCGACGTGCTCGTGATCCAGGGGACGGTCGTCTCGGCCGAGCATGTCTCGACCGTCGTCGAGCCGCTGAATCTCAAGCAGTTCATCGCCGAGCTGCCCGTGCCGGTGATCGTCGGCGGCTGCGCCTCCTACCAGGCGGCGCTGCACCTGATGCGCACCGGGGCGGCGGGCGTGCTCGTCGGGGTCGGGCCGGGAGCGGCCTGCACAACCCGTGGCGTCCTTGGCGTCGGGGTGCCTCAGGCGACGGCCATCGCCGATGCCTCGGCGGCGCGCACCCAGCATCTGCTCGAGACCGGGCAGTACGTGAACGTGATCGCCGACGGCGGCATGCGCACCGGCGGCGACATCTCGAAGGCGATCGCCTGCGGCGCCGACGCGGTCATGATCGGGTCGCCACTGGCACGGGCGTACGAGGCTCCGGGCCATGGCTACCACTGGGGAATGGCGACCTTCCACGCGAGCCTCCCGCGCGGCGCCCGCGTCCAGACCGAGCAGGTGGCCTCCCTCGAGGAGATCGTGGCCGGGCCCGCGACCGAGAACGACGGCACCCTGAACCTGATGGGCGCGCTCCGCACCTCGATGGCGACCACCGGGTACGACTCCATCCAGGCCTTTCAGAAGGCCGAGATCATGTTCGCCCCCGCGCTCCAGACCGAGGGCAAGAAGCTGCAGCGCGAGCAGGCGATCGGAATGAGCCGTTGACCGAGGCGCCGCGGGCACGCGGCCAGGCGGCGACCGTCCACGAGACGGGCGCCGAGCACCGGCCCGTGCTGGTGGTCGACTTCGGGGCGCAGTACGCGCAGCTGATCGCCCGCCGGGTGCGCGAGTGCCGGGTGTACTCCGAAATCGTTCCGCACGACATGCCGGCGGCCGAGGTGGCCGCGTACGACCCCATCGGAATCATCCTCTCGGGCGGCCCGGCGTCGATCTACGAGCCCGGTGCGCCGGCGGTCGACCCGGGCCTCTTCGAGCTCGGCGTCCCGGTCCTCGGCATCTGCTACGGCATGCAGGCGATGGCGGCCGCCCTCGGGGGCGACGTCTCGAACACCGGCGTCGGGGAGTTCGGCAAGACGCCGGTGCTGCTGGGCGGCGACAGCCTGCTCTTCGGCGACCTCCCGGCCGAGCAGACCGCCTGGATGAGCCACCGCGACAGTGTCGTACGGCCCCCGGACGGGTTTACGGGCACGGCGGCCACCGACACCACCCCGGTTGCGGCCATGGAGGATCGCGAGCGCGGGCTCTACGGCGTCCAGTTCCACCCCGAGGTCGCCCACACGCCCCGCGGCACCGACATCCTGCGCCACTTCGTCCTTGACGCCTGCCAGGCGCCGCCCACCTGGACGGCTCTGCAGTTCATCGAGGAGCAGGTCGAGCTGATCCGGGAGCAGGTGGGCGACGACCAGGTCATCTGCGCCCTCTCGGGCGGCGTCGACTCGGCGGTCGCGGCACTGCTCGTGCACCGCGCGGTCGGCGACCAGCTGACGTGCGTGTTCGTCGATCACGGCCTGCTGCGCAAGGACGAGGCCGAGCAGGTGGTCGAGGCGTTCGACGACCACTTCCGGGTCCCGCTGCGGCATGTCGACGCCACCGACCGGTTCCTCACCGCGCTCGCGGGCGTGTCCGAGCCCGAGCAGAAGCGGCGCATCATCGGCGAGCAGTTCATCCGCCTCTTCGAGGAGGAGGCGCGCGGGCTGGGCGACGTCCGCTTCCTGGTGCAGGGCACGCTGTACTCCGACGTGATCGAGTCGGGCAGCCGCACCGCCGCCAAGATCAAGAGCCATCACAACGTCGGCGGCCTGCCCGAGGACATGGAGTTCGATCTGGTCGAGCCGCTGCGGCTGATCTTCAAGGACGAGGTGCGGCGCGTCGGCACCGAGCTCGGGCTGCCCGAGCGGATCGTGTGGCGGCAGCCCTTCCCAGGCCCGGGCCTTGCGATCCGCATCATCGGCGAGGTCACACGCGAGCGCCTGGACATCCTGCGGGAGGCCGATGCGGTGCTGCTTGAGGAGATACGCCGCGCCGGCCTGTACGAGCGCCTCTGGCAGAGCTTCGCCGTCCTGCCGGCCATTCGCTCGGTCGGCGTGCAGGGCGACTCGCGCACCTACGCCTACCCGATCGTGATCCGGGCGGTGACATCAGAGGATGCCATGACGGCCGACTGGGCGCGCCTGCCCTACGACGTGCTCGAGCGCATCTCGAGCCGCATCATCAACGAGATCCCCGGAGTGAACCGGGTGGCGCTCGACATCTCGTCGAAGCCCCCCGCCACCATCGAGTGGGAATAGCGCGCCAAACGGGGTCAGACCCCTTTTGGCGCAGCCGCCAGCCGCCGCACCATCAGCACGCGGTCGCCGCCGCGGCCGTCGTAGTTCGGCGCGACCCGCTCGACCTCGAACCCCATCGCCCGGTGAAACGCCACCGACCCTTCGTTGACCGGGGCGGTGACGCAGCGCACCACGCTCCGTGACCCCTCGCGAGCGACGGCGAAGAAGCGCTCGTAGAGCAGGCGGCCGACCCCCTGGCCGCGGTGGCTCGGGGCCACGCCGACGAAGTGAATGTAGGCCTCGTCGGGCCGGGTCTGCGACAGGAAGCCGGCCAGGAATCCCGCCAGGTCGGGGCCGTCCTCGGCGACGAACGCCGTGTCGCGGAAGTGCACGAAGAAGAGCCGCGGGAGCATGTCGATCATCGCCCGGCCGCCCCACCACTCGTCCACGAGCGGCGCGATCTGGTCGTAGTCGTCCGGCTCGGCGCCGCGCACGGCGATCCGTCCGGCCATCTACGGATCCACCACGGTGCGCGTGCGCGACTGCGCCGGCTGCCAGCGCTGGAAGAGCCCGCCCAGGTACCTCCATCGCAGCACCAGGCTGTGGCCGCGGGCAAGCGTGAGCCCGCCGGCGTCGTACCGGCCGCCGCCCCTGACCGGGCTCGCGCCGAAGCTCGTCCACGGCCCGCGGTCGCGCCGCTCCTGCAGCACGACCTCGGCCCCGGTCAGGACGGGAAGGGAGCGGCCGCTGACGCCGAACGCCACGCCCGGCCGGGCCACGTAGTGCCCGTTCCGGAACGGGAGCCCCACCACCCGGAGTCCGAGATGCGGAATCACGAACAGCTTGCGTGTCGGCGAGGAGGCCGGCGCCGTCGTGTCGGATCCGGCATACACCGCATGCCAGCTGAGATCGCGCAGGATCGCCTTCGACCGCGTCACCGACCACGCCCCCGCGCCGTTGGTGCGGACGCGGAAGAAACCCACGTTGGTCGCCACCAGCACCAGCGCGTTCGCGATCGGCCGGGAGGTGGTCGTGTCGGTCAGCGTGCCGTGGAAGGTGACCCGGCGGCCGTATACGAGGCGCCTGCCGTTGAGGGGCCCTGCCACGTGTGAGGCGGTCGCATCGACGGTCACCGCGGCCGGCGCGTACCCGGCAAGGGCGGTGGCAAACGCACCGGCCCGGACCGAGCCGAGTCCGGTCGCCATGTCATACCCCGGCCGCGCGGCGAAGTGACGGCCGCCGAAGATGCTGTTCGTGCCCGAGACGATGTCGTGGAAGACGCTGGTCCCGGCCTGGGCGTACAGGAACGGGTTTGCGAAGCCCAGCTGCTTGCCCGCCGCCTCGTCGGCGTCCGCGGTGAGGGCCGCCATGAGCGGCGCCGCCGCGCTCGTGCCGCCGACCGGCGCCCAGACGATGCCCCGGCCGGCCCCGCAGTGGTCGCAGTAGATGATGTAGCCCGTGCGCATCGGGCGAGCATCGAGTGAGATGTCGGGCGTCTCCCGGCACCCGCGCCGGCCGCTGCGGCACTTGTGCCCGGCGACCGGGATCGTCCTTCCAACCTGGTAGGCGGGCTTCGGCCACCACATCGAGATCCCACCGCCGGATCCGCGCCACGCCGTCTCGCTGCTCTTCGGGTACTCCGGCGGCACCTGGAGCGCCGTCCCGCCGACCGCCGTTGCAAACGGCTGTGACGAGGGGTCGTCGAGCAGCAGGTTGACCGAGCCCGTGAAGGGGTAGCAGTCGGTCGCTCCGAAGTCGCCCGTGGCCACATACGTCGAGATGCCGGCGACCGCGGCCAGCTCGAGCGAGATGTTTTCGGCCGTGAGCAGCCCCGGTGAGATCAGCGGCTCGCAGGCACCCCAGCTGTCGCTGATGATGTCGACGCCGTCCTGGCGCATCTCGTCGAGGATCATGGGCGCGAAGCTCGGATCGTTCGGCGCGATGTACGCGCGTAGATCGGCGTCCGGCGCGGCGGCCATCGCCACCTCCAGGTCGAGCGCGACCTCCGACCTACCGCTCGTGTCCAAGGTGTCCGGCCCGACGAGCGTGTCGGTCGAGTACGTCCCGGTGATACCGGGGATGCATCTGCGGAAGTGATTGACGTCGCTGCGGGCGTAGCCGGAGAACTCGACCACCCCGATCACCTCGCCGCTGCCGTCTGCGCCCGCTCCGATCAGGCTGTTGTGCCCGTAGGCCGCCGGCTGGCCAAGGTCCGCCGGCAGGTAGCCGCCCAGCGTGTGCTGGGCCGTCGTGGCGCCGGCGCAGGTGGGCGTGATCTCGGCCGCCGGCCGGTGCAGCCTGGGCCGGCCGGCCGCCGGACGCAGGCGGACACCGCCTCCGAGGCCACCGACCGTCCGCACGGCGCCCGCGATCGCTGCCGGCAGCTGCACAGCGCCCGCCGGGGCCTCGAACGTGCGCCCCGACGGACTACGGAAGATGCGCAGGGCGACTCCGAACGCGTGCTCCGCTGCCGCCGCGGCGCCGGACACGGTCATCGTCATGTCGGTGCGGCCGGTGACGGTCAGGCCACGGGCCGCCAGGTAGTCGCGGACCGCCCGCACGCGGCCCGGGTCGGGCGCAAAGAGGCTCTCGATGCGGGCCTCGCTCAGCCCGGGACGGCCGCTCGACCGCAGCGCGAGCCGGTGCAGGAGGGCGCCGTTTCGGGGCTTGAAGACCACAACGG
>DATCPV010000458.1:0-3235 GCA_036569885.1 Gaiellales bacterium
CCCCCGGCCCGCTCACCGATGCCGCGGCCTGGATCGATCACGTCGGCGCCGATTGGGACTCCCGCCTCGGCAAGCTGCAGCGCCACGCCGGCGCGCGGCGGCCTCCGGGCTGACCCACTATCCTGCTCCCCGTGTCGACCGTGCGCCAAGCCCAGTCGCTGATCTCCCAGGCGGAGGCACGCGAGCTCGGCCTCGACCGGCCCGACCTGATCGGGATCTACCGCAACATGCTGGCGACGCGGCGGATCGAGGAGCGCGGCAACCTGCTGTTCAAGGCGGGCAAGCTTCCCGGGAGCTACTACACCGGCCGCGGCAACGAGGCTGCCTCCGTCGGCGTCGCGACCGCGATGGGCCCCGACGACGTCGCCTCGCCGCTGCACCGCAACCTGGGCGTGCACGTCGTCCGAGGGGTGCAGCCGGCGCTCATCTTCTGCCAGTTCATGGGCCGCCAGGGCGGCGCCACCCAGGGCCGCGACTCGAACCTGCGCTCGAACGATTTCAGCTCCGGCCGCGGCCTGCTCGCGGGGGTCAGCCACCTGCCCGCGATGATCTCCCCCATCACCGGCATCGCGCTCGCGTTCCAGCTGCAGCGCCAGCCGCGGGTGGCGGTGGGCTGGTGCGGCGACGGTGCGGCCGCGCGCGGCGACATGCACGAGGCGATGAACCTGGCCGGGGTGCGGCGCCTGCCGATCGTGTTCGTGATCGACAACAACCAGTACTCCTACTCGACCCCGAACCGGCTCTCGTTCGCATGCGAGCACCTGGCCGACCGGGGGCCGGCGTACGGGTTTGAGGGCATCGTCATCGACGGCACCGATGTCCTGACGGTGCTGCGCGAGTCGCAGCGTGCGATCGAGCGCGCCCGCGAGGGCGGCGGGCCGACCCTGCTCGAGCTGGTGACGCTGCGGATGGAGGGCCACGCCGTGCACGACGATGCCGGCTATGTGCCGCGCGAGCTCCTGGCCGAGTTCGCCTCCAAGGACCCGCTCGACCGGTTCCGCAGCTGGCTGGAGGAGGTCGAGGAGGTCGCCTCGTCCGAGCTGGGAGAGCTCGAGACCGAGGTGGCCGCATGGATCGACGCCGGCGTCGCCGAGGCTGAGGCCAGCCCGATGCCCGACCCCGCGACGCTGCTCGCCGGCGTGTACGCCTGATCCTGCCGCTTCGCTATGCTCGCACTGTGAGCGAGTTCCCGTTCAACATGTTCGGCGGCGGCGACCCCGAGGAGCTGCAGCGGGCCATGGCCCAGTTCATGGAGCAGGCCCAGCAGGGACAGCGGGTGGCGTTCGCCGACCAGGCGATCAACCTCGCGGTCGGTGTAACGGTGGCGGCCATCGGCCGGCTCGACCTGACCGGGACCGCCGACGAACAGGCAAAGCAGGTGCGCGACGCGATCCGGCTGATCTTCCCCGAGGCGGTCACGCTCGTGCGCGAGGCTCGGGAGGGGCTCGCCTAGATCCGGCGTGCGGTCGACGGGCGTCCACCACGTCGATCTGGTCGTCTCGGACATCGACCGGTCGCTGCGGTTCTACCGAGGCGTGCTCGGCCCGCTGGGCTGGCACGGGCTGCATGAGATCCCGGGCGAACGCGGCGAGACGATCAACTACGTCCACGGGCCGGGCTCGACGATCGGGCTGCGGCAGGCGCCGGACGGGGCCGCGACCCTGCCGGTGGACCGCTACCGGGTCGGCATGCACCACCTGTGCCTGGAGGCGGCGACTCGCGAGCTGCTGTATGAGTCGGCCGACCGCATCGTCGCGCTGGGCGGCACCATCTCGGAGGGCCCGCGGCACTACCCCGAGTACCGCGAGGGCTACCACGCCGTGTTCTTCCACGACCCCGACGGCATCAAGCTCGAGCTGTCCTGGACGCCGGCCGGCACCTATGACTGGCAGGCGCCGCCGCAGTAGCCGGTTGCCGCGTTGCGGCGTCGCTCGTATCCTCGTCGCGGAGGTCTCATGACGAGCTCGGTGGGGGCACGGAGGCAATGGACGGCGCTCGGCGCCCTCGTGGCGCTGCTCCTTGTGGTTCCGTCGGCGGGCGCGAACATCGCGACCAAGCCGCTCCTCACCTGGCAGACGAACGGCCGGGTGCTGGCGATCCTCCAGGTCGGCAGCACCACGTATGTGGGCGGCAAGTTCACCCAGATCTCCAATCGCGCCGGCACCATGACGCAGGCGGTCTCGAACCTCGCTGCGTTCACCACCTCGGGAACCCCGGTGGCGGCGACGATGCCCACGCCCAACGGCGCCGTCAAGGCGTTCGCCACCGACGGCAGCGGCAATGTTTTCTTCGCCGGGAGCTTCACCAAGGTCGGTACCCGCGGCCGCAACCACATCGCCGAGATGAGCGGCGTCGGGACGCTCATCGCGAAGAGCGCCTGGGCCGGCGCGGCCAACGGCGACGTCGAGGCGCTGGCCGTGTCCGGTTCGAACCTCTATATGGCAGGGACGTTCACGGCAGCCGACGGGCAGGCCCGCACCGAGCTCGCGGCCGTCGCGCTCACCGATGGCAGCCTGCAGCCGTGGGCGCCGTTCGTCGACGGCCGCGTGGACGACCTGGCGGTCAACGGGGGCAACATCGTCGCCGGGGGGTTCTTCCCGAACGCGGGCTCCGCCGGGAGCGGGCATCGGTACGTGGCGGCCTTCGACGCCACGAGCGGCGCATTGCAGCCGAACTACGTCACACCGGGCAACTCGCCGATCGTGTCGATGGCCGAGGATGGGAGCGGCAGCATCTACGTCGGCACCGAGAGCAACCGCATGATCGGCTTCAACTCCGGCGGCAGCCCGATCTGGCAGCAGCAGTTCGACGGCAACGTGCAGGCGATCGCCATGTCCGACGGCAAGGTGGTGGCCGGCGGCCATTTCGACAACCTGTGCACGCTCGGCACCAACTGCGCGAACCCGGTCGTCCGCCTTCACATCGCCGCGCTCGATCCGTCGGACGGCAGCCTCGACACCACCTGGGCGCCCAGCATCGACAGCACGCTGGGCGTGTTCGCCCTAGCGGACACCACGATCGGGCTCGGTCTCGGCGGCGACTTCACCAAGGTCGGCGGCGTGAGCCAGACCCACCTGGCGTTCCTGGCGACGGGCAGCTCTGTCCCCATCGACTCGGCGGCGCCCACGATCCCGGTGACCCCTGACGCGATCCTGCGGAAGGCCACCACCGTGATGGGCGGAGCGGTGCCGTTGCTGGTGCGGTTCACCGCCACCGACCCGAGCGGCATCTGCGC
>DATCPV010000459.1:0-8105 GCA_036569885.1 Gaiellales bacterium
TCTTCAACGTGTTCTCGAGGCGACCGGTGCGCCCGACCAGCACGCCGCGCTCCCGCATCACGTCCACCACGGCGGCCGCCCGGCCCGGGTCGGAATCGCCCGCGTCCGAGACGATGTCGGCTCCGGTGAGCAGCCCTCGCCCGCGCACCCCGCCCAGAGCCCGATGCCGCGGTCGCAGCTGCTCGACCGCCCGCCGCAACGCTCCACCGACATCCGCAGCGTGGGCGATAAGCCGCTCGTCCTCGATCACGTCCAGAACGGCAAGGGCCGCTGCGGAGGCGACCGGGTTGCCGCCGAAGGTGCTGAAGAAGTGGCCCGACTCGGCGAACCGCTCCATCAGGTCGCGACGGACGATCAGGGCTGCCACCGGGTAGCCGTTTCCCATCGGCTTGCCGAGCGTGACGATGTCGGGCACCAGCCCGTAGGCGGCGAACGACCATAGATGCTCGCCCGTGCGGCCGTGTCCGGCCTGCACCTCGTCGGCGACGAACAGGGCGCCCGCCTGGCGCGCTCGCCGCACCGCGTCCGCGACGTCGCCGGCCGGCGGGGTCAGGATTCCGTCACTGGTGAAGCCGCATTCCAGGTACATAGCTGCGGGTGCGACACCGCGGCCGGCCAGGCCCGCAAGTGCGGCATCCACCCCTATCGCCGAGCCGTCCTGCGAGCCATCCGCGGACATCGCGATCGTCTCGACCCGCTCCGGCCGGTAGCCCGCCGGCCACTCCTCGGGGGACAGCTCGGCGATCGCCGTGGTCACTCCGTGATAGGCGAAGCCGGTGACGATGCCGCCGCTGTTTCCGGTGCAGGTGGTCGCGATCCGCCACGCCAGGTCGGTCGCCTCGCTGCCCGAGTTGACCAGCGCGACGACGTCTAGGCCGCTAGCCTCGGGCATCGTCGCAACCAGCCGCTCGGCCAGCTCGACGAGCGGCTCGTACAGGTAGCGGGCGTGGGTATTCAGGCGTCGCGTCTGCCGTACCACCGCTTCGGTCACCCGCGGATGGCAGTGGCCGACGACCGGCACATTGTTGTAGGCGTCCAGCAACCGGCGGCCGTCGGCGTCGAACAGCCACGGCCCCGCGCCCCGCGCGACGTGCACGGGGTGGGAGTACGAGAGCCTGGTGGCGGCCGGTCCCAGCACCCGGTTTCGGCGTTCCTCCAGACGGTCGCTGCGGGTGGCCCGCGCCGGTGCCCCGAACTCGGCGGCGGCGCGATCGAACCCCGCGTCGGCCAGCTGCCCGAGCAGCGCCCAGGAGCCGGCGTCCCAGGACTGGATGTAAGCGGCGTTCTCCGGATACCGGCGCACGCGCCACGCGCTGATGGTGACGATGGTCGCCAGCCGGGCGAGCAGTGCATCGCAAACGAGCTCGCTCTCGAGCGGCTCGAGCGGCGTCACGGACGCATACCCGTCCAGGAACAGGCGCGCCGAGCGGAACACGTCCCCGTCCGGCCGGCCACGCAGCGCCGATGCCATA
The DNA here is from genome assembly GCA_036569885.1 of Gaiellales bacterium. GTDB lineage: Bacteria > Actinomycetota > Thermoleophilia > Gaiellales > JAICJC01 > JAICJC01. Next base: position 1,473 of record DATCPV010000459.1, read on the forward strand.
GCAGCGGCCACGTCGGCCAGGAGAGCGGTGTGGACGATGTCCCCGAAATCGACGATCCCGGACACCCGGCCGCGGTCGTCCAGGAGCACGTTGTCGAGCGCCATGTCGCCGTGCACCACCTGCGTGCGCAGGTGTGGCCACGCCGGACCGAGTCGCTCCTGGTAGCGGTCGAGCACGCGCTCGACGAGCGCTCGCTGAGCACCGTCCGCGATGCTCGGCACATGCTCGCGCAGCCGAGGCGCGTGCTTGGTATCCCACAGCAGCACGCGTCCGGCAGCCGGATGAAAGTAGCCGCGCAGAGCCCGCCCCAGCTGCGCGAGGGTCGTGCCGTACGCCTTGATCGCGCCGTCGCCCAGCGTCGCGCCATCCGTGACCTTGCGGCCATGGCGGCGCTCGAACATGCGCACGAAGTGGGGTCCGTCCGGCCCCCCCGCAGTCGGCCGGTAGGCGGCTCCACCCTGACTCGGATCGGCACCATGGGCGAGTCGCGGGCGGGCGATCGGCAGCCCGGAGTCGGCGACGCCGATGTGCAGCAGAGCCTCGGTCTCCAGGTCGAGCACCGGCGACGACTCGCCCAGGTTGGAGATCTTGATCACGGCGCCGGCGTCGCCGTCGTCGATCAGGAAGGTCTGATCTCGCTCGCTGCCCAGGTCGACCGCCTCGCCGGACACGCCGAACAGCCGCTCGGCGATGCCGGCCACCTCGGGCGCGCCAAACCGCGGCGGTGCCCCTTCGAGCACGCTCACAGCCCCTCCAATGGTCGCCTCGGACATCGTCGGCAGACTACCGGCCTCTTCACGCGAGCAGCTCACGCAGCCGCTGCTGCGGCCCGTGAAAGGCGGTCGAAGAGCCGTCTACCGCCATCCCGCCACCATCGACCACCACGGTGGCAGCGGACATGTAGCTGGCCTTTGGTCCGGCCAGGAACACGATCACCTCGGCGATCTCGCTCGGCTTCGCGGGCCGGCGCAACGGGGTGTCTCGGCTGCACAGCCAGTACGCGTCCTCCAGCGAGCCGCCCCACTTGTCTGCGACCTCTTCCATGGACTCGTCGCCCATCGGCGTCCGCACCCAACCCGGGCAGACGCAGTTTGCGCGCACACCCTGCGGGCCGTAGTCGTTGGCCAGGCAGCGGGTGAGCATGATCACGCCCGCCTTCGACACGTCGTAGGATGCCCAGCCGGGCTCGGCCTGGCAGCCGTTGGTCGAGCTGACGTTGACGATCGACCCGCGCGAGGCGATGAGATGTGGGATCGCCGCTCGCGCGAGCAGAAACGGGCCTGTCAGGTTGATGCGCAGCGTCGAATCCCACCCCTCCGGCGTATCGTCGCCGACCGGGGCGCTGGCGCCGACGCCGTGGTTGCAGATCAGGGTGTCGAGGCGGCCGAAGGCCCCGAGAGCGGCCGCGACGGCGCTTTCGGCGCCGTCCGGGGCGCCGACGTCGGCCGAGATCGTCTCGGCACGGCCGCCCTGAGCCGTGATCTCATCCTTCACCTCATTCAGCGGCTCTGGCCGCCGTCCCACCAGCGCCACGCAGTAGCCCGACTCCGCCAGCAGGAGGGAGGTCGCCCGCCCGATTCCCGTACCGGCTCCTGACACAAGTGCTGATCGCGATTCCTGCAGCAACGGATTCCCTCCAGCCTCGTTTGTGGGTGTCGGTACGAAGATACGGTACGATTGTACGTCATGCCTGATGTCCTCGTGCTGGGAGCCCGGACTTGCTGGACTGACGGTGGCCAGGGCGGGCTCGAGGTCGATGGCAATGTGTCGGTATGACTGACCCATCCCCAGATCCGGAACCTGGCCACCGCGGACGCCGCGCCGGGCGGCGCAAGCTGCACGTCCTGCACGGCGCACGGCGAGTGATCGCACAACGTGGCGCCGACGCGACACGTTTTCGTGACGTCGCCGCCGAGACCGGCTCGGCGGTGAGCACGCTGCAGTACAGCTTCGGCAGCCGCGAAGATCTCATCATCGCGGCGCTCGAGGATGCCGCCAAGGCCGACTTCGACCGTGCGCGGCGAGCGGCCGAAGCCGACGTGGGACCGGTCGGGCAGCTCCGCGCACTGGTGGTCGCGAGCGTCGTCACCGACAGCGACGAGGAAGCTCGGGAAGCGTGGCTGATCTGGGTCGAGTACTGGCGCGCAGCTGCCCGAGACAGGGAGCTTCGATCCGGTTCGGCAGCCGTCTACGCTCGCTGGCGGGCGCTGGTCGGCGGCATCCTGACAGACGGCCGCACGGCCGGTGACTTCCGCAGCGACCTCGACACCGATCTGGCCGCCACCCAGGTTCTGGCACTGCTGGACGGAGTCGGGGTACCAGTCGTGCTCGAGCATCCCGGCATGACAAGCGCACACGCGGCCGTGGCCGTCCTGGATGCGCTGGCCGGAATACTCGGCTGCGAGGCTCTGCGGGGCGAGCCCGCCTGATGTTGGACACACCGACGGCCCGCCCGCGGGATCCACACGCCAAGGACGCGGGCCTGTGGGATCCTCCGGCGACGTTGCCCGAGCGCGACTACTGCGCCGCCGAGGTGTTCGAGATCGAGCGCGACCGGCGCGATTCGTTCCCCCTACCACCCGTGGTAGGGGCAGTTCGAGGTGGCGGATCTTGTTGCGGTCATTGCGAGGCGGGCGTAGGCGTAGTCCTGGTCGCGAAGTGAGCAGGTACAGAAGAGCATCACAAGCTGCGAGGTCCTCCAGCTAGCTCCCGGCGGCCGCCTCCAGTGCCCGCCGCGTGAGGACGCGGACCAGGTGCTTGCGGTAGTCCGACGACGCGGACGTGTCCGCCGGCGGGTTCAGGCCCTCGGCGGCATGCTCCGCCGCCTCGGCGGCGTTGGAGCCCGTGAACGCCCGCTCGGCCGCCTCGGCCCGCACCGGCTTGGCGCCCACGCCGGTCAGCGCGATCCGAGCCGACGCACCGTCGATCACGGCCGCCACCGCGACGATCGCCCAGTCCTGCGCCCGCCGGTTGAACTTGACGTAGGCGCCATGCGCCGCCTTGGGCACCCGCACGCCGGTCAGGATCTCGTCCGGTCGCAGCGACGAGGTTAGGTACCCGACGAAGAGGTCGGCGGCCGCGATCGTCCGCGTCCCCTCCGGCCCCTCGGCGGACACCTCCCCGTCGAGTGCCAGCAGCACCGTCGGCAGGTCTCCGTGCGGATCGGCCTGCGCAAGCGAGCCGCCGATGGTGCCCCGGTTGCGCACCTGCATGTCGCCGATACCCGCGGCCGCCTGGGCCAGAATCGGGCACGCCGATTGGATCAGGTCGGACGCGGCCACATCCGCATGCCGTGTGAGGGCACCGATCACGATGTGCGACCCGGTATCGCTGATGCCGCGCAGGCCCGAGATACCGCCGATGTCGATCAGTGTCCCGGGGTTCGCGAACCGCAGCTTCATCATCGGCAGCAGCGAGTGGCCGCCGGCCAGCACGCGGGCATCCTCGCCGTGCGTCTTCAGCAGCCCGACGGCGTCGGCGACGGTCTCGGGGCGCTCGTAGTCGAATGCCTGCGGGATCATGCCGCACCTCCCTTCTGCATCGCGTTCCAGACCGTCTCCGGAGTCATCGGCATATCGAGGTCGGCGACCCCGATCGCGTCGCACACGGCGCTCACGACCGCCGGCGTCGCCGCGATCGTGCCCGCTTCGCCGATGCCCTTCACCCCCAGAGGGTTGGTGGGCGACGGGGTGACCGTGCGCTCGGTGACGATGTGCGGCACCTCCGCCGCGGACGGGATGCCGTAGTCGACCAGCGTTCCGTTCAGCAGTTGGCCCTCGGTGTCGTACACAGCCCCCTCGTAGAGCGCCTGGCCGATGCCGTGGGCGACGCCGCCGTGCACCTGTCCGGCCACGATCATTGGGTTGATGACGTTGCCGCAGTCGTCGACGGCGATGTAGCCGGTGATCTCGACCTTCCCGGTGTCGCGATCCACCTCCACCTCGCAGCCGTGGGCGCCGAAGGGGAACGTGCAGTTCGGTGGATCGAAGAACACGGTCTCGTCGAGCCCGGGGGTGACGCCCTCGGGCATGTCGAACGCCTGCCAGGCGCGGAACGCGACCTCCTGGATCGTCACGCGCTGGTCGGGGCTGCCCTTGACCGAGAACGCACCGCCCGCGAAGTCGAGGTCGTCGACCGACGCCTCGAGCATCTGGGCCGCGACCTGGCGGGCCTTGTCGCGCACCTTGGTTGCGGCCAGGTGCACCGCGATGCCGCCGACTGCCACGCTGCGGCTGCCGTAGGTGCCGAGCCCGTATGGAGCAAAGGCGGTGTCGCCGTGAATCACCTCGATGTCGTCGAACGGCACACCGAGCTCGGTCTCGATGATCTGCGACCACGAGGTCGCGTGGCCCTGGCCGTGGGGCGAGGTGCCGGTGATGACCGTTGCCTTGCCGGTTGGGTGCATTCGCACGGTCGAGCTCTCCCACCCTCCCGGGGTGAGCCCGATCGCGTGGGTCACGTCCGAGGGTGCGAACCCGCAGATCTCAACCCACGTCGAGAGGCCACGGCCGAGCAGCTTGCCGCGGGCGGCGGCCTCGGTGCGGCGCCGCGCGAACGTCTCCTCGTCATCGCTCAGCTCGAGCAGCTTGTCGAGCGTCTTTGCGTAGTCGCCCGAGTCGTAGGCGAGCCCGATTGGGCTCGTGAACGGCCATTCGGCGGGGAAGTTGCGCCTGCGCACCTCGGTCCGGCTGATGCCGACCTTCTCGGCCAGGATATCCATCAGCCGCTCGATGGCGTGCGTCGCCTCGGGGCGGCCCGCGCCGCGGAGGGCGTCGGTCGGCACGGTGTTGGTGTAGACGTTGGTGACCTTGATGTCGACGTCCGGGATGGCGTAGGCGCCCGGAGCCATCAGCATCGTGAGCTGTGAGATCAGTGGAGTCAGCAGCTGCAGGTAGGAGCCGTAGTCCTGGACGTAGTGCGCTCGCATGCCGAGCACCTTGCCGTTGCTGTCGGCCGCCAGTTCGACGTGCGCATCCTGGGCGCGGCCGTGGCAGGTGGCCAGCATCGCCTCGGAGCGCTCCTCGATCCACTTCACGGGGGCGCCGACCTTATGGGACGCCGCCGCGGCAATGAACTCCTCGGCGTAGGTGTTGAGCTTGGCGCCGAAGCCGCCGCCGACGTCCGGCGCGATAGCGCGCACCTTGGCCTCGCTCACCCCGCACACGATCGCGAGGAACGTGCGCAGGAAGTGAGGGATCTGGGTCGAGCTGTACACGGTCAGCTCGTCCGAGGCCGGGTTCCAGTCGGCGACCACGCCGCGGGTCTCCATCGGGACGTGGATCAGGCGCTGGTTGTGGATGGTGTGTTTGACCACCACCTCGGCCTTGGCGAAGGCAGCGTCGATGCCCTCGGTCTTGTGCGTGAGGATGAGCCCCACGTTCGAGTCGAGCTCCTCGTGGATGCGCGGCGCGCCCTCTGCCAGCGCGGCATCCAATCCGATCACGGCCTGAAGCGGCGCGTAGTCGACCACCACCGCATCGGCCGCGTCGCGGGCGGCGTACCGGTCGGCCGCGATCACGACGGCGATCGGCTCGCCGACGTGGCGCACCCGGCCCTTCGCAAGCGGTGGGCGGGCGGGTTGCACCATGTCGCCCGTGGGGTTCGACCCGCACGGCACGCCGGCGAGGAACTCGAGGTCATCGCCGGTCAGAACGGCGGTGACGCCCGGCATGCCGCGGGCGGCGGTCGTATCGATGCCCGTGATGTCGGCGTGGGCGTACTGGCTGCGCACGACCGCCATGTGCAGCATCCCCGGGATCTTGATGTCGTCGACGTAGCGGCCGCGGCCGGTGAGGAACCTGCTGTCCTCCTTGCGCAGGACTGACTCGCCGATGCCCTTGGACTGTTCGGCTGTGGTCGCCATCACGCCGCCACCCCGGCCGCCGAGCGGACGGCCGCGACGATGTTCTCGTAGCCCGTGCACCGGCACAGATTGCCCTCGAGCCCATGGCGGATCTCCTCGTCGGTCGGCGAGGGGTTGTGCTCGAGGAGCTTGATCGCGGTCATCACCATCCCCGGCGTGCAGAATCCGCACTGGAGGCCGTGGGTCTCGTGGAACGCCTGCTGCATCGCGTGCAGCTCGCCGTTCTCGGAGATCCCCTCGATGGTTGTCACGTCGTGGCCGTCGGCCTGCACGGCGAGGACGGTGCACGACTTCACGGCCTCACCGTCCAGCCAGACGGTGCACGCCCCACAGTTGGATGTGTCGCAGCCGACGTGGGTGCCGGTCAGGTTCAGGTGCTCACGCAGCAGGTGGACGAGCAGCGTTCGCGGCTCGGTCTGGGCTGTGCGTGAAACCCCGTTGACGGTCATGGTGACGGCGCTCTTCATCGAGTCTCCTGTCCGAAGTCGGGATCCTTTGATGCACCGGAAGGTCTATCGCAGGCGAGGGGGTCTTGACAAGGGCCGGCGCCGCCGCACGCGAGCGCCGCTGTAAGGGTTTCGTATGGAACTTGTCCCAATCGTTGACCGATCGCGGGAGGCTCCCTATGTAGGGAGGGAAGGCGCGTCGCAGTTCGTGACGGGGGTCACCGGACAGCGAGGCACAAACAGGAGGGTCGCGATGATCGTCGAGCGCATCGAAGCGGTGGAGAGGGATACGGATGCACGGGATGCTGCAAAGCATGCCGAGAC
>DATCPV010000460.1:0-7418 GCA_036569885.1 Gaiellales bacterium
GCCGAGCCGGCGTCCAGCCGGAGCGGCCGCGACCCGCGTGGGCCGCAGCGCCCGCACCGTCGCCCACGTCGAGAACGAGACCACCGCCATCGCCAGCAGGAAGTGGGAGATGACGAGGTACGGGTTCAGGTCGAACTCGACGGTGACCGCGCCCAGCGGCACCTGCGCCACGGTACCGGCGGCGGCGATCGCGAGCGCGTGGGCGATGCGACGGTCGAGGCCGACGACCCGGTAGGCCATGATCGCCGTGGCAACGGCGGCCAGCATCGCCAGGCCGGAGATCGTGCGGTTGGAGAACTCGATCAGCGCATGCGAGGAGTCCTGGGGCACGAGTTGGTTGGCCGTGCACGTAGGCCAGTGCGGGCAGCCCAGGCCCGATGCGGTCAGCCGCACCAGCGCGCCCGTTGTGACCACGAGCCACAGGATCACGAGCGTCACGACCGCCATGCGCTGGAACGTGCGCATTGAGACGGCGCGGGATCGCAGGCGCGGCAGCGACGGCGTGTCGGCGTGGGCCATCCATTGCCAGTGTATCCCGCGCTCGGTGCGGGCGAGCCGCTGCTGTGGCGCCGCTGCAAAGACGATTTTTTGATCTCCAGATTTTCACTGGAAAATCTCGCAAATTCCGGCGTCGGCCCATTTTACCGATTGTCGGCGAGCCGCGAAACTGGCAAGGTTCTTCGTGTGGGTACGCGGTCTTCGGTCGGTGGGCGTGGCGTGTCATCGCAGGTGCTGCGGGCGCCCGAAGGTGAGTTCGTTTCGGGCGAACTCGCGGCCGACTGCGCCCGCTTTCTGGCCGAGACCCGCCGCCGGGTGGAGCAGCGGCGCACCGTCGAGAGCCGGCCGCTCGTGCGCGCCGACGCGCGCCGCGCCTGAACCCGGGCGACGTGGACGAGGCGGTTGGCGCGTACGCCGGCGCGGTCGCCGAGACGCTCCGAGCGACGCTCGCCGGCGACCTGGTCGGCCTCTACCTGCACGGGTCGGCGGCGCTCGGCGACTACCACCCGGCCCGCAGCGACATCGACCTCCTGGCCGTGTGCGCGGCACCGCTCGGTGACACGGCCCGCGACACAGTGGCCGCGCGGCTTGCCGCCGATGTACTTCCCTGCCCGGCCGTTGGTGGGCTCGAGTTCAGCCTGATCACGCGGTCGCAGGCGACCAACCCGGCCGCCGCGCCGGCGTATGAGCTGCACGGCTGGGACGCGCAGGGCCGTCTCCACGCCGATCCGGGGCCGGGCGATCCCGACCTGCCCCTGCACTTCGCGGCGGTCCGCGCGAGCGGCGTGGTGATGCTCGGTCCCGCCCCGAGCGACGCCTTTCGGGGGGTCGGGCGCGACGAGCTTCTGCCCCGGCTTGCGGCCGAGCTCGACTGGGCGGACGCGAACGCGAGCCCGAGCTACAGCGTGCTCACGGCCTGCCGTGCCCTGCGCGTCCTCGCGGAGGGACGGCTCTGCTCGAAGCGGGAGGCGGCTGAGTGGGTGCTCGAGCGCGGAGACCCGCCGCCGCTGGTGGCGGCCGTGCTGCACCACCACATCGCCGCCACCAGCCCCACCGGCCTCGAGCCGGCGGCCGTCGCCGCGTTCGTCGCGACCGTCCGCGCGCAACTGCAGGCTGAGGCCGGGGGCGCCTCCCGCCGGCCCGGGTAGGCTTGCGGCATGTCCGAGACCGAGCGCCGCCAGGGTTCGTCGGGACGGCGGGAGTTCGATGACACGCGCGACGCGGCGCGGCGCACCCGGCTCGCAAACGAGCGCACCTACCTGGCGTGGTGGCGCACCGGCCTGACCGCGCTCGCGGTCAGCCTCGCGACCGGACGGGTGGTGCCGACGCTCTCGCACGGCACGGCCTGGCCGTACGAGATCGTGGGCGGCGGGTTCGCGCTGCTCGGGGTCACCTGCATCGGCATCGCCTACCAGCGCGAGCGCGAGATCGAGCAGGCGCTCGAGGAGGGCCGGTTCGCGACGATGTCGTCGCGCACGACGATGCTTCTGACGGCCTTCGGCGTCGTCCTCGGCCTGCTCACGCTCGGGCTGATCGTCAGCAATCCGTGACGGCCACGCCGGCGTCGCGGAGGACGTCGCGCAGCATGTGCGCGTTGGTCGGCGCCTGCGCGATCGGCCCCTCCGGCCCAGCGCTGCGGCCGTTGTTGTTGAACATGACGTAGGTGCCCTCCGAGAGCGAGGACAACTCGCGCAGCGGCTCGGTCCACTCGCCCAGCTCCTCGCGCGAGTACAGGTAGTCGAACCGCTCGGCGGCGCTTCGGCCGCGCACGTTCCAGGTGGCGGCGTTGCGGCCGTGCAGACGCACGTACGCGGTTGGCGAGGTGGTGGCGACGACCGTCGGCACCAGGTTGCGAGCCTCCGTGCGCGGCGCGTCGACCATCACGTAGGTCGCGCCGAGCTCCCGCAGAAACGCGAGCGTGTCGGGGGCGTTCTCGGGCTCGAGCCAGCTGCGGTGGCGAAATTCGACCATCATCTCGTCTCCACCGAGGCGCTCCTTGGCCCACTCCAGGTATTGCAGCGAGGCCGGCTTGAGCGTGATGTACGACGGGAACTGCATCAGGATCCCGCCCAGCTTGCCCGACTCGCGCAGCGGCTCGAGCGCGGCCCGGAACCGCGTGAACACCTCGCCGCGAAGGTCGCGCGGCGGATGGTCGATCCGTCCCCGCTCGTCCACCGGCGCGTCGGCCCGCAGGTCGGGCGGGAGCTGCTCGGGCCGTACGGGGTGGCGCGTCATCATCCCGAACGCCTTGACGTGGAACACGAACCCGGGCGGCGTCCGCCGCGCCCACGCCGCCGTCGCCTCCGGGCTCGGCAGCGCGTAGTAGCTGGAGTTGACCTCGACCGTGTCGAACTGCTCGGCGTAGTGGTGCAGGCGCGCCTCGGCCGTCTTCACCGACGCGGGATACCACGTCTTGGTCAGCGTCTCGTCCGCCCAGGAGCAGGTGCCAATGCGAACGGTGCTGCTCAGAGCACGAAGCCCCCGGCCGGCTCGAGCGGCCGGTCGGCGGCCACCCAGCCCCGCAGCCCGCCGGCCAGATTGCGGGCGTCGTAGCCGGCGGCGACCAGCGCGTCGGCCGCGTACTCGCTGCGCGAGCCGCTGCGGCACACGATCACGAGCGGCCGGTCGTGCGGAAGCTCGGCCACGCGGGCGGCCAGCTCGCCGAGCGGGATCCACACCGACCCGGCCATGTGGCCGGCCTGGCGCTCGTCCGTCTCGCGCACGTCGACGGCAAGCGCGTCCTCGTCACGCACCGCCGCCTCGGCCTGCGCCGGCGTCAGCTGCGGTGCGGGCTCCATGCCCGGATTGTAGGTGCCGCCGGCTCGAGATCAGGCAGGGCCGGGCTCGGTGGCGCCGACATACGTCGCCTTGAACCAGCCCATCGACAGCGGCTGCATCCGCACCCAGTCGCCCGTATGAGGTGCGGCCCCCACCCAGCCGTTGCCGATGTACCTGGCGACGTGGCCGAGGTGGTGGAAGAAGACCAGATCGCCGGGCCGCAACGCGGACTCGGAGACGGGCGGGCCCAGGTGGAACTGGGACGCGGCGAAGTGGGGTAGCGCGATGCCGTGCTTGGCATAGAGCCACATCACGAGGCCGGAGCAGTCGAAGCCCGCGGGCGATGCACCGCCCCATACGTACGGCACGCCGATCTGCTGCAGCGACTGCATCGCGACCTGGTCGCGGAGCTCCTGGCCGGGATCGTTCCTGTCGGCGCGCATGTCGGCGGTGAGCCACTTCTGCGCCTCGAGCGCGAGGTCGGCCTGTCCGATCCGGTCGGCAGCGGTCATGACGGTGATCTGCTGGCCGAGCTTGGCCACGAGCATCCGGCGGCGGCGCAGCTCGTGCCTGATCTGGCGGCGGCGGAGGATGAGTTCCTGCTTGTCGGCGCGCGCCTTCACCTGCGCGACGTGAATGGTGCGGCGCTCGGCGGCGATCGCCAGCTTGGCGGCCCTGATCGCGTCCACCGTGACGGTGATGGCGGTGTTAAGGCTCTTCTGCAGATCCATGCTGCCGGTCACCTGCGACATCGACGACGCCGAGAGGACGATCTCGATCGTGCGCGGGTCGCCGCCCTTGTACTCCTGCACCATGAGCCGGCCGAGGACGCCCTGCTCGTAGCGCAGCTTCCTGCGCTCGGCGATCAGCTGGGCGGTCGCGACCCGCATCTTCTGCTTCAGGATGCCCAGCTGCCAGACCACCTTGTCGTACTGCTCGGTCAGCATCTCGGCGTGGTTGTCGAGGCGCCGGATCGCGGCATGGACGTTGGCGTACTGGGCACGCTTGGCGTCGAGCAGCGTGTCGGCGTGTGCGGGCTGCGCGTGGAGACCGACGAACGCTGCGGCCAGTGCGACCATGAGCACGCACCCCGGACGGCGCAGAAAAAGGCAGAGCTCCATCCATCTTGTCTTCGGCGCGAACGCGGAAATATTGAGCTGTCGCTAAAGCCGGAGCGCGTTTTGGCCGACTCAGAATGTGCCTATGAACATCACCATCGACTGTCCCTCCTGCGAGTCGGCCAAACGGCCGCTCCAGCCCTGCGCGGCATGCGGAACCGAAGGCTAGATCGACGAGCTCAGCGCCTGGCGCAAACGGCTGCACGCCTACTCCCTGAGCGTGATCCTCGCCGAGCCGCGGCGCGACACGGTCGCCGCGCCCACCCAGCTGCCGCGCCCGCTGCAGATCCGGCTGCGTCTGGAGGAGCTGTTCGAGACGTCCTCCGACGACCTGATCGTGCCCGAGTCGGTCGTGCTCCCGAACAACCCGCTCTCGTTCGACTGGGACGAGCGCCGCAGCCTGCGCCGCCTCCGCAAGAGCGCCTAAGACCCCGGCCGCAGGTCGAGCAGCTCGGTAGGCAACTCGAGCGGCTCCACCGCGACGCCGCGCAAGGTCATCTCCGCAATCAGGCCGGCATACGCCTCGGCCTCGACGGGGTCCTTTGGCTGCCACGGATTTAGGAAGCGCACGCCACTCACCCCGGCCTGGTAGAGCTCCTTCAGGCACCCGAAACAGGGCCGAAGCGTCGTGTAGCAGGTGGCCGACTGCACGGTGTAGCCCAGCCGGGCCGCCTGCAGCACGGCATTCTGCTCGGCGTGCACGCAGATGCACACGTCGTAGCCCTGGCCGCTGGGATAGTCCTCGGCGTGCGCGCAGCGATGGCACCCGCCCTCGTCGCAGTTGCGAAACCCGGTGGGGGTGCCGTTGTAGCCGGTGGCGATGATGCGCTGATCGGCCACCAGGATGGCGCCAACGTGGCGGCCGAGGCAGGCCGCGCGCTCGCGCGTGGCCACCGCGAGCAGCATGAAGTACTGCTCCGGGGTGGGCCGCACCGCGGCCTTGCGGACATTGGGGTCGGGCACGACGATCAGCCTACACACCCTGCCCGACGCGCCGGGTTCAGCCGGGCCGGTGGGCCATGCCGAGCGTGCGCGCAAACTCGCGCTGGGCCGACTCGTCGACGTGCCACACCACGGGGCCGTGGACGATCACGTCCTCGCCGCGCTCCTTGAGCAGATCCGGAAGGAACGTCTCGACGAGCCACTCGCGCCCGTGCGCGACCGTCGCGCGCAGCCGGATCCGCACCAGGTCGTCGTCGAGGTGCTCAACCTCCTCGACCCACGGCACCCGCACGATCCGGGTCGGCCCGACCGGGACGATCCGGGCCACCTCGGCGACCAGCTCGCGGCCCGCCTCCTCGCTGGTGGCGAAGAACTCCACCTCGACCTCGCGCGCGCCCCGCGGCTGCACCTTCACGGCGAGCACCTGGGAGTTGTGGACGCGGACGACCTCACCGGTGATCGCGCGCAGGCGGGTCGAGCGCAGGCCCACCTCGTCGACGATGCCGCGGAGGTCGAGAGGCTCGATCGTGATGTTGTCGCCGACCGAGAACCAGCCCTCGAAGAACATGAAGAAGCCGGCCAGGATGTCCGTCAGGAACCGCTGGGCGGCAAAGCCGATCATCAGCACGAGCAGCGACGCACCGGCGACCGTGCCGAGCCGGTTGCCGAAGCTGATCGTGCCCAGGGCGAGCACGAGCGCGAAGCCGTACGCGGCGTAGCGGACGGTGGTGCGCACCAGCGAGATGGCCGTCTCGCGCCGCTTGAGCGACGTCATGACGCCGGTGTCGGCGGGCCCCTCACCGCTCAGATGGCGGGCCTCGTTCCGGCGCACGACCCAGCCTGCGAGCCGGCCCGACATGCGCGAGATGAGCCAGGCGGCGGCGAATACCCCAACCACCCAGGCGGCCGTCTCCCAGGTCGGCGTCGGGAGCGCGGAGAGGAGGCCGGTGCGGATGTCCATAACCACAGTGTGCCGCACCGGCCCCTCGACCGCGCCGATCCTCCCCGGGTTTGTTTAGGGAGTGTTGGTCAAGCTGAATGTCGCCGGCTTCGCCAGCGGCGTCTTGTGGAGGTTGGCCGTTACCTTGTATGTCCCCGCGATCGCATTGGCGGTTACGGCGACCCGTACGTACCCCTTCTTCCCGGTCTTATGCGTCCAGGTCGTACGGCCGTTGGCAAACGTCAGGCTGGGGCCCGTGCTGGGAGCGGTGAACGTCACCAACAGGCCAACGCGCGGGTTGCCCAGCGCACCCACGACACGGGCGGACAGCTTGTGTCCGAACGCGGTGCTCACCACGGCCGACTGCGGCGTGCCACCTGTCGCCGAAATCCTGGGACCGGTCGCGGCACTCGCGGCCAGAACCGGGATCAGAAGGAGGGCGCACGCCGCGGCGCCGCCCCTCCGGGTCATTGATGCAATTTTCACTTTCGAATCCTCCCCGTAGGTGCTCGGCTTCAAGTATCAGGGTGCGTCCGGCAGATGGGAAGAGGGTTGACAGATCGCTAACATCGGCGGCTCTCCGACGACCAGGGGGTTTTGATGGATCTCGCAGAGTTCAAGGCGGAGTTTCCGATCACACGGACGCGCGCGTATCTCTTCAGCGGCGCCCTTGCCCCCGCGGCGACCCGCGTGCGCGCGGCCTGGGACCGGTGGTCGGCGAACTGGAGCGACGACCCGAACAGCGTCTACACCGGCGAGATGATGATCGGAGCGATGGACGATCTGCGCGCCTCGTTCGGCCGCCTGATCGGTGCCGAGGCCGGCACCATCGCGATCACCGACAACACCTGCCGGGCTGCCAACATCGCGATCCGGATCCTGGCGGAGCGGCCCGGGAACGTGGTCATCGACGACGGCACCTACCCGTCGAGCGCCTACCCTTGGTACGCCCGCGGCGACCGGGACGTGCGGTTCGTCGCCACCGACGGCGTCGATGACGCGGCGGGGGCGCTGGCGCAGCGGATCGACACCGACACCGTCGCCGTCTGCGTGACCCACGTCGCCCCGTTCACCGGCCGCCGCCACGATCTGCGCGCGATCGCCGATGCCGCCCACGCGCACGGGGCGATGCTGCTGGTGGA
>DATCPV010000461.1:0-3219 GCA_036569885.1 Gaiellales bacterium
AGCGAGCACCCGGAAGCCTGCGGCCATGAGACGTCCTCCTTCTGTTCGGGATTCCGGCCCGGAAACGCTACCCGGCTCTCGGCGTAGACTCACCCGATGGTGGGCTGCCCGAGCTGCGGGACCGAGAACCCCGATCGCGCCAAGTTCTGCCTGGAATGCGGCGCGCCGCTCGAGGCCGCCGCCGCACCCGCCGACGAGCGCAAGCTCGTGACCATCCTGTTCGCCGATCTGGCCGGCTCGACCGCGCTCGGCGAGCGGCTCGATGCCGAGGCGCTGAAGGAGGTCATGGGCCGGTTCTTCGCCGCCATGCGCGAGCAGATCGAGGCCGAGGGCGGAACGGTCGAGAAGTTCATCGGCGACGCCGTCATGGCCGCGTTCGGGGTGCCCGTCGCGCACGAGGACGATCCCGACCGGGCGCTGCGCGCGGCGCTTCGCATGCAGCGGCGCCTTGCGACTCTCAATCTCGAGCTGGCAGCCGCCCACGGCGTCGAGCTGGGGATGCGGATCGGCGTCAACACCGGCGAGGTGCTGGCGGCAACGGCGCCCCGCGCCGGCGAGGCGATGGCGACCGGCGATGCCGTCAACGTCGCCGCCCGGCTGCAGCAGGCGGCCGAGCCCGGTCAGGTGCTGGTCGGCAACCGCACCGCCGCGGCCGTGCGCGGGTTCGCCTTCGCGGCCGCGGCGTCGCTCGACGTGCGCGGCAAGACCGGCGGCGTCTCAGCCCGGCTGCTCGAGGGCGAGCGGGACGAGCCGGCACGCGGCGTGCCCGGCCTGCGCTCGCGGATGGTCGGCCGCGACCGCGAGCTCGACTTCCTGGGAAGCCTGCTGCGGCGGGCGCGCGAGGACGGCCATGCCCACCTGGTCACGATCTACGGCGATCCCGGCGTCGGCAAGAGCCGGCTGGTGGCCGAGTTCACCGCCCAGGCCGGCGTCCGCGTCCTCCGCGGCCGCTGCCTGCCCTACGGCGACGGGGTCACGTTCTGGCCGCTCGCGGAGATCCTCAAGGGCGAGGCCAGCGTGCTCGACACCGACCCGCCCGACGTGGCGCTGCGGCGGATCACGGCCCTCGCCGAGTCCGCGCCACAGCTGACGCCGTTCCTGGCCGCACTGATCCACACGATCGGCCTCGACGATCCCTCCTCGCCGTTGCGCGACCTGTCGCCGCGCGCGGTGATGACCGCGATCCACGCCGGCTGGCGCGGGTTCTTCACCACACTCGCCGAGGCCGGTCCGCTCATCGTGGTCGTCGACGACATCCACTGGGCCGACGCGGCCATGCTCGACCTGCTCGAGGAGCTGTCCGACCGCGTCCAGGCTCCCGCCCTGTTCCTCTGCCCCGCGCGGCCCGAGCTGACCGCGCGCCGGCCGACGTGGGGCGGCGGCCGGCGCAGCGTCTCGAGCATCACGCTCGAGCCCCTCGGCCGCGGCGACGCCGACGAGCTGGTGCGCCGGCTCCTCCACGTCGACGGCCTGCCTGACGACACTCACGCCCGCATCCTCGAACGGGCCGAGGGCAACCCGTTCTTCCTCGAGGAGATCCTGCGGAGGCTGATCGACGAGCGCCTGATCGTGCACGAGTCGGGCCGTTGGCGTGCGGTCGACGGCATCGAGCACCTGTCGCTGCCCGACACCGTCCAGGGCGTGCTTGCGGCGCGGATCGATCTGCTGCCGCCGCCCGAGAAACGCGCCGTGCAGGCCGCGGCCGTCGTCGGCCGCGTCTTCTGGCCCGGGGCCGTCGCGGGCCTCCTGAACGGCGAGGCTGACCACGTGGAGGACACGCTGAACGAGCTTGAGCGGCGGGATCTCGTACTGTCGCGGATCGGCTCGGCGATGGCGGGCGAGCGGGAGCTGATCTTCAAGCACATCCTCACCCGTGACGTCGCCTACGAGACCCTGCCGCGGCGCGAGCGGCCCGCCGCCCACATCCGCGTCGGCGAGTGGATCGAGGGGGCGTTCGGGGAGCGCCGAGGCGAGGTGGCCGAGCTCCTCGCTCACCACTTCGACCTCGCCGGCGACCGGCCCCGTGCCCTCCGCTACGCGCTGGAGGCGGGCCGGCGCGACCTGGCCAGGCTCGCGCTCGACCAGGCGCGGGTCTTCGCAACCCGCGTGCCGAGCTGGCAGACGGCGGCGCGGGCCGGGCGGCGGCGCTGATCATCCTCGGCGAGATCGCCTACCAGCTCGCCGACGGTGATTCGGCCTACCGGGCCTGGCGGGGGGCGTTCGAACTGCTCGAGGCCGATCCGAACGCCGATCGCGCCGCCGTCGCGGCCGTGTGCGGCCGTTTGGCGCTGATGATCACCCGGGCGCCCGGGCTGATGCCGCAGACCCGGGCCACGCCGGAGGAGACGCGCCGGTATCTCGAGTTCGGGCTCGCGGCCGTCGGCGAGGAGGAGACCGTGGCACTGGTCGAACTGCTGCTGGCCGAGGGAGGCTGGGCGTTCGGATTCTCCGACCCACCCCCCTCGCCCGAGGTGCGGGAGCGGATGCGGATCGCGGCAGCACGCGCGGTGAGCGCAGCCGAGCGGCTCGGCCGCGCGGACCTGCTCTCGATCGCCCTCGATGTCCAGCACATCTCGCACGAGCTGCACGACGATGTACGGGCGATGGCGGCGGGGGTTGAACGGCGTCGTGGGCTGGCCGACCAGGTGGTGGCCTTCATCGACCTGGACGACATCTTCTACATGTCCGCGCAGGTGGCCTGGGAGCAGGGCCGCTACCGCGACGCGCTCCGCTTTTCGGAGGAGGGCATCGCCCGGGTTGCGGCATTGGGCGGCGAGAGCCGGGGCTCGAGCTCCACGCTGGCGCTCTCCCAGTTCCTGCTCGGCGACTGGGATGCCGTCGTCGAGGAGAGCCGGCGGGTGATCGAGGACTTTGGCACCGAGCCCCCGGGGTTCCTGCGCCTGGTCATCTCCGTCGCCGAGTTCGTCCTGGCTGCACGGCACGAGACCGGCGCCCTGGAACCCCTGCGAAAGATCGAATTGTCGGCGTCGATGCGTCTGTCGTTCCGTGCGCTCGGCCTGCGGGCCGAGGGCCGCGCCGAGGAGGGCCTCGCACTGATCCGGGCGGACGTCCGGCCGAACGAGGGCCGCAGCTTCGAGATGATGGCGAAGGCCCAGCTGCTCGAGACCCTCGGCGGCTTCGCGGAGCTCGCCACGCTATGCACGGAGATCCGCGAGCGGGCGCAGCGCGCCGGCTGGGCCGCCGGGCCGGCGATGGCCG
>DATCPV010000462.1:0-10061 GCA_036569885.1 Gaiellales bacterium
TTCTGCAATCTCGCCAAGAAGTGGAAGAAGCAGGAGCCGAAGCAGGCCCAGGTGCTCACCGACCTTTCGGCGGGGCCGGCCGGGATCAAGGCGTTCTACACCAAGCTTGCGTCCGACTACCAGGGTTTGATCGCCGTGGCCCCGTCGGACATCAAGCCCAGCCTGCAGGTGCTCTACTCCGACTTCGTCAAGCTGAACGGCGTGCTCGCCAAGTACAAGTACGACCTGAAGAAGGCCGCTCCGTCTCTCGCCGCAGACGCGGCGCTCTTCAACTCGGCCGCCACCAAGGCCGCGATCAGGAAGCTTGACGCCTGGGGCAAGGCCAACAGCTGCCACCTGTAGCGCCCTGAGCGGAGGTCACCCCTTGTCCGCGAGCGATTCCAGAATCGCCTGAGCCTCGGCGATCCCGCCGACGTATCCCTTGGCCGTGCACAGATCGATCGCCGTCCGCGCCTGCGCTGCGGCCGCCACCGGATCGGCCGCGGCCCGCAGCGCCCGGGCGAGCGCCAACCGGGCATCCGCGTTCAGCATCACCCAGTCTCCGGTCGTGGCGACGTCCACGGCCGCCTGAGCCCGCTCGACGGCGCGCCCCGCATCGCCCTCGGCCAGGTGCAGCTCGGCGTGCAGGATGTGGGCCCGCGCTCCCCCCTCGTACCCTGCTGGAGGCGGGGCGACGGCGCGGGCGGCCTCCAGATTCCCGTGGCGCACCTCTGCGAGCCCCAGCCAGGCGCGTGCGACGTTCATATTGTCCTCGGCGCCGAGGCGCTCCAATTCCGCAATGGCCAGTCGCAACGGTGATCGAGCCTCCTCGAACCTTCCGGCGCGCACCAGCATCACTCCGGACAGCTCGGGAACCCGGAACCCCTTGCTCCGGCCGAGATCCCGTTCGATCTCGCGCACGGTCTCGACCAGCGTCGCCGCCCTGTCGGCCTGACCGCTCAGCTCTGCCAGCTCGGCCAGCCCGACGATGAGCTCCGACCGGACGCTCGGCCGGACTCCGAGCTCGTCCAGCAGCCGGGCGAGCAGCTCCTCGGCCTCCGCCACCGGCATCGGTGACTCGACGAGGCCCCACACCAGATTGGCGAGCGCCCACACCATGTCCTCATCGGCAGCCCGCAACACGTCGAGCGCCCGTTGCGCCGACGCCGTCGCGTCGGCAGCCCTGCCGAGTGAGCACTCCGCGTTTGCTCGGGTGCACAGGACTGTCCCGAGGGCACGCGGGTCGGCGAGCGCTTCGAGCTCGGACAATGCGGCGTCGGTTTCGGCAATCACCTCCTGAGCCGGCAACGCCTCGGAGGAGTTGTCCGGCACCGCACCGATGCGGAGGATCCGGGCGCGCAGCTCGAGCGCACGCAGCCCGCGCTCGGCGGCGAGGTCGGCCCCGGCATCCAGGAGGCGCCGCACCTCCTCGCCGGGGAGCAGATTCCAACCGGCGGCGGCGAGCTCGATCATCGCCGCCGCCCGTCCGGGGCTGTCCTCGGAAAGCAGTTCGAGCGCTCGCTCGAGCAAGAGCCGCGCCCTCCGCGGATCGCCCATCGCGTCGGCCCGGCGGCCGGCGGCGGCGAGCCGCATCCCGGCCTCTTCGCCCAGCTGTGAGGTCGCGTCGTCCGATTGGCCAAGCTCGGTCCGCAGCCTGTAGGCGCGCGCCAGATGATCGGCCACGACGGCGTCGCTCGCCCCCTGCGCATCGAGCCACCGGGCAAGGCGCGTATGCAGGTCGCCGCGGCGTCCCTTGGGAATCAGCCCGTAGGCGGCCTCCTGGAGGAGCGTGTGTCCGAACTGGCACCTCCCGGCGACGGTCGGTTCGATCAGCTCGCGTTGCTCGAGCCGATCGAGCTCGTCGCCGATCGGTCTTCCCACGAGCGCCTCGACGGCATCCACCGGAAAGTTGCGCCCGGCCACCGCGGCGACGCTCACGACCTCGCGCTCGGGCGCGGTGAGCGCTTCTACACGCGCGGACAGCAGCACCTGGATCGAGCGGGGCAGGAGGCTCGGTGCGTCCTCGTCGCCGAACAACGCGGCCAGGTGCTCGGCAAATAGCGGGTTGCCCTCGGCCGCCGCGATCACGCGCTCGGCCCTGTCGGCCGCAAGCGCGGGGCTGGCGTGGGTCAGGAGGCTACGAGTTTGCACATCGTCGAGCCGCTCGAGGGCGACCGAGATCGTGTTGGCCCCCGCGCCCCATCCCGGTCTTCGCTCGGCAAACTCCGGCCTGGCGGTACAGACGACGACCAGCGATCCGCGCCGGTTGCGACCGAGCATCTGCTCGACGATATCGAGCAGCGGATCGCCGGCCCAGTGCACGTCCTCGAGCACGATCACCACCATTTGGGCGAGGCCCATCGTCCCGATCAGCCGGGTGAGGGCCCATGCAACATCCGGGGTGGAGGCCGCCCCCGCCGGCGCCAGGCAGGCGGCAACGGCCGGGGCATCGGGCTCGCCGGGCATCAGCTCGAGAATGGCCTCGGGAAGGTCTCGGCCGGCCGGGGCCGTTGCCGCGGCGACCTCGAGCAGGGGTTCGAGCGCCGACGGCGCGAGCATCGCCCGGCAGTGGCCGACGAGGAAGGTGAGGTCGGCGCGCAGGCGCGGCATCTCCGAGACGAGCCGCGACTTGCCGATCCCGGGCTGTCCCAGCACGGTCACCAGGTGCGGCCGGTGCGTCTCGCCGGCCCGCGTCAGTGCCCAGCGCAGGGCGTCGAGCTCGGACTCGCGGCCCACCATCGGAAGATCGAGCCGGCGCCGGTGTCCGCCCGCCGCGGGATCGACGTCGCGTAGCCGCCAGGCGACCAGGGGCTCGCGCTTGCCCTTCGCGGCGATGGGTGCGGCGCGATCGCCGCGCGCAGCGTGCCCCACCAGGGCCCACGTCGCCTCGCCCACCAGCACCTCGCCGGGCGCCGCCGCCTGCTCGAGGCGAGCCGCGACGTTCACCGCATCTCCCACGACCAGTGACTCTCCGGGTGTCGCGTCGCGCGCGAGGACGTCACCCGTGTTCACCCCGATACGGGCCTGGATGTCGCCCACCGCCGACACCGCGGCCTGCATCTCAAGCGCGGCCCGCACGGCCCGGAGCGCGTCGTCCTCGTGCACGACGGGCATCCCGAACACCGCCACCAGGGCATCGCCGATCATCTTCTCGACCGTCCCGCCGTGGCGCTCGACCGGCTCGCGCGCCGCCGCGTAGAAGCGGGCCATCACTCCTCGAACAACCTCGGGATCGTGCCGCTCGCCAAGCGCCGTCGACCCGACGACGTCGCAGAAAAGGACGGTGACCGTCTTTCTCACGTCGCGCGCGGGCTCCGCGGCGGCGGTGAGCGGCGCCCCGCACGAGTTGCAGAAGCGCGCCCCGTCCGGGTTCTCGCGGCGGCATTGGGTGCAGATCGCCATCGGCCGAGTTTATGGTCTGGGCCAGCCGCGGGGCGTTGCGCCACGGGGGCCGGTGTGATATCCCGTGGCAACGTGCGGCGCGTTTGTGTGTATGCGGTGCTGGTGGCTACCGGGCTTGGCGCGGCATGGCCGGCCACGGGCGCGGCTCAGGTCTTGTACCGCACGCCAGAGCGGATCATGCGGTTGACCGCCAGTTCGGGCCGGCTCGCGTGGGCACAGGAGCGGGCCGGGACGGACTGCTTTCACCTCTACCGCCGCGGCGACTACGGGACGACACCGCAGCGGCTGACGAAGTGCCGGCTCGATCCGGACTCGTCGAGGGGGAGGATCGAGTGGGTGCGCCTGGTTGGCCCGGACGTGTTCTGGGACGAGTCGGGTCGTGGAAACACCGAGGCAGATCACTTCGTGTACTCGACCACGGGTGTCGGGATGGTCACGCCGCCGACCGTGTACACGATCAACTGCGGCGGGAGCGGTGGCGCCGGCAAGACACTGGGACCGCTCGCGGCGGGCGCGCCCTACTACTCGGTCTTCACCGTCGGCACCGACGGGGACTGCGGCCTCCTGAGCGGGATGGGTGTCGTGCGCCGGCTCGTTGTGGCACCCAATGGTGCGATCAGCCGTCCACTGGTGCCGGGGGCGCCGGGACCGGCGTTCCTCGCCCACTCGGCGCGCCGCCTGCTCGAGGTGCCGGGCGTGATCTCGAACTTCCAGATCGCGCCCACGACCACGCTCGAGCTGCGCGGCGACCGGTCCGGGAACCTGCGCTGGTCGAAATCGTTCACGGGCACGGCCACGGCGATCGCCCTCTCGGCCAGGTACGCCGTGACTCTCGTGCAGCCGCCGTCAGGCGCGCCGCGGATCCGCGCGTACGGGGCGGGCGCGGGCGCCCTCGTGCGCTCACTGGTGGTGCGGCCGACCGTCCTGCCCACCATCTCGATCGCGGGCCCGCGGGTGATCTTCGCCTACCCGCGCTGGATCATGATCTGGAACGTGCGCCACAACCTGCTACGCCGGCTGCGCCGGACGCCGCATGCTGTCCGCAGCCTCGCGGTGGACGGCCGCCTCGTCGTCTGGAACACGCCACACGCGATCCACGGCGTGGTGCTTTGACGGACGCTCCGGCGCCAGGCGGCGACGAGCAACCGGCTCCTCCTGACGGACGCGCCGACGTCACCTATCCCGCCCTCACCAGTCATATGGGAACGGTCGTGGGGTTTCGCTTCCAGACGCTCGGGCTCTTCCTGGTGGCGCTCGGCTTCCTCGTCAACCGCCATGGCCGCTGGGTCGCGGCCCTTGTCCTGATATTGGCGGTTGGGCTGTGGATCGTCGAGCTGAAGACGCGGGCGCTCCTGGACGCCCTCGGCGAAGAGGGACGTCGCATGGAGCGCGTTCTGGGTGGCGGAGCCTTCACGGCGCAATATCCGGGCACCCTCGGCCCGGACGCGTACCGCTACGTCGAGGTGGGGCCGGGATGGCGAGTGCGACTTCCATTTCGGGCCCGGCACACGCTCGGCCTCGACCTCGTCTACGTCGGCGTCATGATCTGGGCACTGCTTCTTCTCGTGCACGGGTGACCCACGCGGCCAAGGCCCCGACCGCGTCGACCACCCTCTCGAAGCGGATGGAATGGAACAGGTCGAAGGCGTGCTGTGCGCCGGTGAGCTCCAGGTAGACCACGGATTGCGTCGAGGCGCTCCGCAGGCCCGCGACGAAGGATCGGGCTCCTTCCATGCATACGACCGTGTCGTGATCGCCATACGCGACGAGGAACGGCCGGCGCATGAAAAGCGGCGCGAAGAGGATCCGGGCCCAAGGCAGGCGCCGGTGCGGCAGGGACGTGCCGAGGCCCGCGCGGAAGGCGTGCGCGGCAGCCGGGTCTGCCCGAGCCTCCCGCCGGATGACGACCGCGAGCCCTGCGGCCGTCACCACCGCCAGGCCGACCACCGACCAGGCGCCCGGCGAGTCGATGTCGCCTTGGCCGAAGGCCAAGAGGGTCGACACGAGGAGGTAGTAGAGCGCGATGAAGGGTAGTTCGTTCAGCAGCAGGCCGACGCGAAGGTTGATGCCGCAGCGACTGCAGGCCGCCGCAGCGGTCTCACTGCCAGCAACGTGCACAACGCGGCGAGCGCAATCGTGACCAGATATCCGACAGGCACCTGTCCGACCTACCCGGTTGCGAATTCCGCGCATCCTGCGAGGTTCCGTCAGAGCCCAATTGGCAAAGTCGGCGTGCGCCAATTGGCAGTCGGCCGCGCCTCGCTCATGGGATCGGTCCCGCCCGCACGCCCTCGCTACCCTCGACCGTCGGCCCGCGAAGGCGACGTGCTGGCCGGCCGAGTGGCCTGAGCCTACAGCCTGGGTGCCTCCCAGATAGGCTTGTACCCATGGTGACCGCAGACGAGATCGCCCGCGTCTCGATCTTCGCCGCGCTCAGCGAGGTGCAGCGTGAGCGGCTCTCCCGGATCGTGGCGGATATCCGGGTCGGGCCGGGTGAGTACGTGGTGCACGCGGGTGACGAACGGGCACTGTTTGCTGTGCTCGAGGGCCACGTGGAGACCGTTGCGCTCGTCGACGGGATCGAACGGATCGTCGGCGGACGCGGCGTGGACGACCTCATCGGCGAGGTGCCGATCGCGCTGGGGACGACGTTCCCGTTCGGGTTCCGGGCGACGGAGCCCTCCCGCGTCATGCGGGTCGCAGCCCAGGACTACCACGCGGTGGTCGCGGAGACGCCGGAGGTCGGCGCCGAGCTCGGGAAGCTGGCCCGCGACCGGATCGGCGGGCTGCAGGGCATCACGGCCGACCAGCCGCCGCCGCGCGCGATCGTGGTGGGGCATCGTTTCGACGCCGCGTGCGGGCAGCTGCGCCGCTTCCTCGATCGCAACCAGGTCACCTTCCGGTGGATCACGCCGGACACGCCTGAGGCGGCCGACCTGTGGGGCGGCCCGCTGCCGGGAGATGAGGATTGCCCGGTCATCCGCGTGGTCGATGGCAAGACGGTGGTGCGGCCGCAGCTGAGCCGGGTGGCCGAGCTGCTGGGTCTCGCCACGCAGGCGCTCGCCGCCGAGTACGACACCGTCATCGTCGGCGCCGGGCCGGCGGGGCTCGCGGCCGCGGTGTACGGGGCGTCGGAGGGGCTGCGGACGATTGTGGTCGAGCGGGAGGCGCCCGGCGGCCAGGCCGGCACGTCGGCCCGGATCGAGAACTACCTCGGGTTTCCGTCGGGCGTGTCGGGCGACGAGCTTGCGAGCCGTGCGCTGCAGCAGGCGCGCAGGCTCGGCGCCGAGATCCTCGTGACCCGGTCGATCACACGCATCGACGTCCCGACCCGTCACGTGCACCTCGACGGCGGCGACGTCCTCAAGGCGCGGACGATCATCCTCGCCTGCGGAGTGGCATGGCGGCACCTGCCGATCGAGGGCTTCGACCGTCTGGTCGGCAAGGGCGTTTCCTACGGCGCCGCTCGCAGCGAGGCTTCCAGCGCGCACGGGCTCGACGTCCACATCGTCGGGGCGGGCAACTCGGCCGGCCAGGCGGCGCTCTTTTTCTCGACCTACGCGCGCAGCGTGACGATCCTCTGCCGCGGCGATCGGCTCGAGAAGAGCATGTCCCGCTACCTGATCGATCAGGTCGCCGTCCGGTCGAACATCAGCGTGATGTTCGACAGCGAGGTGGCCGCGGTGCACGGCGAGGTCTCGCTGCAGGAGATCGACGTCAAGGACATAAAGACGGGCGAGTCGACCCGGCTCGAGTCGGGCGGCCTCTTCATCTTCATCGGCGCGGATGCGGAGACGGGGTGGCTGCCACCGGAGGTTGCCGTGGACAGCAGGGGTTATGTGCTCACGGGCTCCGACGTGCCGGCCGAGGCGCGCGAGGAGCTCGACCGCGACCCCTACCTGCTCGAGACGAGCGTGCCGGGCATCTTCGCCTGCGGCGACGTGCGGTTCAGCCCCGTGAAGCGCGTCGCCGCCGCTGTCGGCGAGGGCAGCATGGCCATCGCGTTCGTCCACCAGTACCTCAAGGACGCGCGCGACCGGGCCTCCGTGGCGTAGGGTCTTCGAACTCAAACAGAGGGAGTACCGCGATGGCATACGGAGTTGTGCATCAGTTCCACGGTGGCACCAAGGAGCAGTACGAGGCGTCGATCGCCGCAGTCCACCCGAGTGACGGCAGCCTGCCCGACGGCCAGATCTTCCATGCCGCCGGTCCGTCGGACGGGGCCTGGACGATCATGGCGGTGCACGACACGAAGGAGAGCTGGGAGCGGTTTCGCGACGAGACCCTGATGCCGGCGATGCAGCGGGGCATCGAGGGCGGGTTCACCGCGCCGCCGGAGGAGATCGCGATCGACATCGACACGCTCGCCCCCTGACCTGCGCCAACCCGAGGAGCTCGAACATGTATGCACGTGTCGCCACGTTCCAGAACGACCCCGCCAAGATCGACGGCGCGATCGCGGAGATCCGCGAGAACATCGACGCCGGTCTGCCGACGATGCCTGGGCTCGAAGGCGCAAAATTCCTGATGCTGGCCGACCGCGAGTCCGGCAAGATGATCGGAATCACGCTCTTCGAGACCGAGGAGGCGATGCGCGTGGGCGACGCGGCGATGAACTCCGGCCGCGGCGTCGCCGGGTCGCGCTCCGGAGTCGAGTTCTACGAGATCCCGCTCCATACGCTCGCGTAGCGACGCACGTCCGAACTGGCGCCCCGGCCCGGGTGGGCCGGGGCGCCAGTTATCGAATCAGCCCGCGTAGGGGGAGGTGCTACCCCGGTGGTGCGGGACGTGCACGTACGTGTTTCGGTGCCCGCCCACGCCTGCGCTTCTGACCTTCGGCTTCATCGCGGTGTTTGTCGGCGCCTTCACCACCTTCAACACCTTCCCGATCACCGTCGCCCAGCGCGTGGGCGAGTTCGGCATGCTGCGGGCGCTCGGCGAGCCCGGGCAGGTCATGCGCTCGGTGGCGGGCGAGGCGGTGGTGATCGGCGTCGTCGCCTCCGTGATGGGTATCGCGGGCGGCTTCCTGGCGCTCGCTGCAGTACGAGCAGGCGGCCCGGCGCCAGTCGTCAACACCGGCACGCTCTACTCGTGATCCGTGAGTGCAGGGTACTGCTGCAGCGGCGCCGGGCCAATGCCGAAGCGGGCGCGGCCCCTGCCGAAGCGGGGCCGGCCCCCTGCCGCACAGGTCAAACCGGGCTCAGGAGCCGAGGAACAGCCCGTGGGTGCCTGCGAAGCCGCTGGCTGCGATCGTCGTCTGGGTGCCGGGTACCGGCACGCCGTTCTGGAAGGCGATCGACTGCAGCGCCCCGGCCGAGGTCGCGTAGTAGATTCGCCCCGCGGCCAGGGTCGCTCCGGTGGTCGAGATCCAGTCGAGGCCGTCGCCGTTGCCCGACGCGATGAACTCCTGCGCGCCGACCAGCCCGTCCTCGGGCTCGAACCAGCGCCAGTACAGGTAGTGGCTTCCCGACTCGGTGTAGTAGATCCGGCCTGCCGAGTAGAACATGCCGGTCACGTTTGCCGCGGCGAAGTGAGTCGGAGAGAGGCTGTTCAACTGGAGCGCCGTCGCCGCTCCCAGGGTGGTGCCGTTGAAGCTGCGCTCGTACATGTTGCCGTCGCTCCATGCCGTGTACAGCTCGCCGCCCAGGAGGAAGCCGCCGCGGGCCTGCGACCAGTCCACGCCCGGTGCCGAGACGACGCTTGCCGAGCCCAGGCTCGTGCCGTTGAACGACTGGCCGGTGAGCGTGGACGCGCCGATCGCATACAGCGTTCCGGGCAGGCCCTGGGCGGTGAAGCTCGGCGGCGTCTCTCCGCCGGCGAGCGGCAGGAATGCGATCCGGTTGCGGTAGAGGCCATCGATGTAGGCGGTGTTGCTGCCGACGTACAGGCCCTGCGACGTCGGCAGAAGCGCCCAGGCGCCGGTTCCGCGCGGGTCGCGCCCGGGATTCCATGCGTACGGCAGCCCGTTGACGGGGTCAAGGGCGGCGATGCCGAACCGCTGCACCGCACCGCCGGAAGCGGCGTCGCTGCCGTAAGGATTGTTCTCCCAGCGCTGGTGGCCGCCGACGTAGACCGCCCCACCGGTCACGGCCACGCTGGTGAGGCTATCGCCGCCGGTGTAGTCGATCCAGGTCGGCTTCAGGCCGGTGCCGGTGGCGTCGCTCTCCCACCGCTGCGCGCTGTCGCAGTACGTGCCCGGGAACGGTCCACCCGTATCCGCCACCACAAAGTACTTCCCGTCCGGCGAGAAGTCGACGCCGCGAATGTCGGTGTCGAACGTGGCCGAGCAGGCCGGCTTGAAGCCGTCCGTCTCCCAGTTGGCCACGCTGACGGGATTGGTGGTCAGGTCGAGCATGGCGATCTGGCTGCGGTCCTGGCCGTTGGCGAGCGTGAACGTGCCGACGACCACCATCTTGGTGCCGTCCGGCGAGACGCCCATGTGCGCGACTCGGAGGGTGCCGGCGCGCTTGGCGGTGAAGCTCACAGTGACGTTCGGATCCACCGCCCCGGTGGCGGTGTCGACCGCGCCGAAGCGGCCGCGGACGGCGCCGTCGATCTTCGTCTCCGAGCCGCCGATGTAGAGTCTTGTGCCGACGACGACGAGCGACTCGATCCAGGTCGCCTGGACGGTCGCGGTGAATCCAGCAGTCGGTGCACCGGTCGCCAGGTCGACCTTGGCC
>DATCPV010000463.1:0-2122 GCA_036569885.1 Gaiellales bacterium
GGCGAGGTCGTCTCGCCGATGGGCGACACGCCCTACTCCGTACGGGTGCACACCGCGGAGGATGCGCGCGAGCGCTCGCAGGCGATGGCCGACATCGCGGTCACCGCTGCATGGGGCAGGGTTCCCGCCGCCGGCTGATCCCAGGGCCCGCATGACTCCATCACCGTAGGCGTGCAGCACCAGCCGCAGACCGGTCCCGGGTAAGGGCGGGGATGCGGCTTCGGTAAGGATTCGGAGAGGGCGCAATGCCGCGGCTATCGTGGTTCCGTGGCCGCTTCCGCGCAGCGAGTGCCGGTCGTCGAGGACGACCCCGCGATCGCGCGCGTGCTCGAGCTCGAGCTCGGCGAGGCCGGGTACCGCGTCGAGGTCACGGTGGCAGGCACAGACGGGCTCTCGGCGATGGAGCGCGAGCGGCCCGACCTGGTCGTGCTGGACGTCCGGCTACCGGACATGGATGGGCTGACCGTGTGCCGGCGGGCGCGCCGCTCCGGCCACGACATGCCGATCCTGATGCTGACCGCCCTCGACCGCGTGGGCGACCGGGTGGTGGGGCTCGATGCCGGAGCCGACGACTATCTCGCCAAGCCGTTTGCGATCGAGGAGCTGCTCGCCCGGCTGCGTGTCCTGCAGCGCCGGGCCGGCGGCGACCAGACGACGCTGGCGGCGGGGCCCGTGCACCTCGACCTCGACTCGCGCGAGGTCACCGTGGACGGCAACGCGGTCGAGCTGACCGCCCGCGAGTTCGATCTGCTGGCGTTCCTGATGCACGCGCCGGGGCGGGTGTTCACCCGCGAGCAGATCTACGAGGGTGTGTGGGGTTCCAGCTACCTGGGTGAGAGCAAGGTGATCGACTTCTTCGTCTCGGCGCTCCGGCGCAAGCTCGACACCGATCCGGAGAGCTCGACCATCCGCACCGTGCGGGGCGTGGGCTACACGATCCGCCGGTGAGCGTCCGCTTCAGGCTGGCGGCGTGGTTCGTGCTCACGATGGCGGTGCTGGTCGTGGCGACGTCGGCCATCACCTACGCGGTCGTCCGCTCCGACCTGCACACCGAGGCGCAGCATTCCGCCCGCAGGCTGGCCCGGGCCGCCGCCAAGGGCCAGCCGAACGAGCTTCGGCTCGACGGGATGGCCGGAGCGGGCGACCGCATCTGGATCACGAACGCCGCAGGGCGGGTGGGCAACGAGACCACCGGAGCATCGGGCGAGACGCTTCAGGATGTTCGCGCGATTCTGGCCCGGGCGCCGTCGGGCTCGACCACCGCTCGCGTCTCCCGCAAGGACGGCGGCGAGGCGATCGTGATACTCGCCAACCACAGCGTCCGCTCGACGCTCCCGACCCTGCTCGGGACGCTCGTCGCCGTGGGCATCGGCATCCTGGTGGCGGCGGGGCTCCTGGGCGCATTCCTGGTCCGGCGGGCGCTGCGGCCGGTCGACCGGATGCGCCAGCAGGTCGACGACATTCCCGGCGCCGCCCTCGACCGCCGGATCACCGAGGGCCGGCCCGACGAGCTGGGGCGGCTCGCGCGGGCGTTCAACCGGCTGCTCGCGCGGGCCGAGCACGCCGCCGACCAGCAGCAGCGGTTCGTCGCCGACGCTTCGCACGAGCTGAAGACGCCGGTGACGGCGCTGCAGGGCCACGCCCGGATCATCACCCGGTCGGTCGGCCGCGAGGAGTGGGGGCAGGTCAGCGAGTCGGCGGCGGTCGTCGCGCGGGAGACGCGCCGGCTGGCGGCGACGGTGTCGGAGCTGCTGTCGCTGGCCGAGGCCGGCAGCCAGGCCGTCCGGGCGGCGCCGGTGCGCCTGGACAAGATCACGGCCGAGGCGTGCGACGAGATGCGGGCGCTCGATCCCGCGCGGCTTGTCGAGATCGCCCTGGAGCCGGCCACTGTCTCGGGCGACGCCGGCCGGCTGGCGAGCTCGTGCGCGTCCTGGTCGACAATGCGCTCAAGTACAGCCCGCCCGGCTCGCCGGTGGATGTTGCGGTTACTGACCGGGACGGCGGCCCGCGCCTGACCGTGCGCGATCACGGCCCCGGCCTCTCGGCGGGAGACCTCGAGCGGGCGTTCGACCGCTTCTACCGCGGCTCGGCTGCGGGCACCGTCGCCGGCAGCGGCCTGGGC
>DATCPV010000464.1:0-2565 GCA_036569885.1 Gaiellales bacterium
CGCATGGACGCGCGGCCAATCGGCATGTTCGATTCGGGAGTGGGCGGGCTGACGGTGCTGCACGAGTGCCTCGTCAGTCTCCCGCATGAGGACTTCGTCTACTTCGGCGATTCGTCGCCCGACCGGTTCCCCTACGGCCCGAAGCCCGCCGCCACGATCCGCCGCTTCGCCCATGAGATCGCAACCCATCTGGCTGCGCTCGATACCAAGCTTGTCATCGTGGCCTGCAACGCGGCGACGTCGGCGGCTCTGCCCGGCCTGCAGCGCGAGTTCGAGGTGCCGCTGATCGGCGTGATCACCCCCGAGGCGCGCGCCGCGGTGCAGGTCACCCGCAACCGCCGCGTCGGAGTCATGGCCACCCAGGCGACCGTTCGCAGCGGCCGCTACCCGGATGCGGTGCACCTGCTCGACGCCGGCGTCGAGGTGACCCAGGTTGCCTGTCCCGACCTCGTGCCGCTCATCCAGAGCGGCGACACGCACGGCCACGAGTTGCACGAGGCGGCCAAGACCTACGCCGAGCCGCTGAAGCGCGCCGGGGCCGACACCGTCATCCTGGGCTGTACGCACTACCCGCTGATCCGGCAGATGCTGCAGCGGATCTTCGGCCGCGAGGCGACGCTGATCACCTCGGCCGAGGAGATCGCCCGCGAGGCCGCCGAGACGCTCGCGCGCCGCGGCGTCGGGAACGACCCCGGCCGTGAGGGCGACTACCGCTTCCTGTGCACGGGCGACCCCGCCGCGTTCCTGGACGTCGCGGGCAGGTTCCTGCAGCTGCCGATCACCGACGTCGAGCGGGTCGACCCCGGCACGCTGCGGGTGGCGGCATGAGCCGGGTGGACGGTCGCGGGCCGGCCGACCTGCGCCCGATCTCGATCGAGCCCGACTTCATTCCGTCGGCGTCCGGCTCGACCCTGTTTTCGATCGGCTCCACGCGCCTGATCTGCACGGCGATGGTCGAGGAGTCGGTG
The DNA here is from genome assembly GCA_036569885.1 of Gaiellales bacterium. Lineage (GTDB taxonomy): Bacteria > Actinomycetota > Thermoleophilia > Gaiellales > JAICJC01 > JAICJC01. Next base: position 969 of record DATCPV010000464.1, read on the forward strand.
CCGCCCTGGATGCGCGGGCGAGGCACCGGCTGGGTGACCTCCGAGTACGGGATGCTGCCCGGCTCGACGTCGGAGCGAAAGTCCCGCGACTCGAGCCGCGGCAGGGTCGACGGCCGCACGGTCGAGATCCAGCGCCTGATCGGGCGGTCGCTGCGCTCGGTGGTCGACTTCAAGGCGCTCGGAGAACGCACCGTGTGGATCGACTGCGATGTGATCCAGGCCGACGGCGGCACGCGCTGCGCCGCGATCTGCGGCGGCTACGTGGCGATGCACTCCGCGCTGGCGCGGCTGGTGAAGCGCGGCGCGATCCCCCGCATCCCGCTGCAGGATGCCGTTGGCGCCGTGTCGGTCGGGATCATCGACGGCGAGCCGCTGCTCGACCTGAACTACTCCGAGGACAGCCGCGCCGAGGTGGACATGAACGTGGTCATGACCGGCGGCGGCGAGCTGATCGAGGTGCAGGCGACCGCCGAGCGGACACCCTTCAACCGGGCATCGCTCGACCGGCTGCTGGAGCTCGCCGCCGGCGGCATCGAGGCCATCGGCCGCGAACAGGCGCAGGCGCTCTCCGGACCGTGAGCGGCCGCCGGATCGTGCTGGCGTCGGCCAACCCGCACAAGGCCGCCGAGTTCGCGCGGCTGCTGCCGGGCCACGACGTCACTCCGTTCGACGGCGAGCTGCCGCCCGAGACGGGCACCACGTTTCTCGAGAATGCTCGCCTGAAGGCGCTCCACGTCCACCGGGCGGCCAATGCACCGGCATGGGTGCTCGCCGACGACTCGGGCATCGAGGCGGCCGCCCTCGGCGGGGCCCCGGGCGTGTATTCGGCGCGGTACGCCGGCGAGAGCGCCACCGACGCCCAGAATCTGGCCAAGCTGCTGGACGAGTTGCGGGGCCGGGACGATCGCCGTGTCCGCTATGTCGCCGAGCTGGTGGCGGTGTCGCCGGAGGGGCGGGAGCTGCACGCCCGCGGCGAGCTGCGCGGCACGCTCGCGGCCGAGCCGCGCGGCGACGGCGGCTTCGGCTACGACCCGGCGTTCGTGGCCGACGGCGAGTCACGCACGGTCGCCGAGATGAGCGCGGCCGAGAAGGACGCGATCTCCCACCGCGCCCGCGCCGCGGCCGCGCTGCGCCCCCAGCTCCCGGCTGAATAACCGGTGCCAGGCACTTAATATTCACGCCGTGTGGTCGGTGCCCGGTATTCACGCTGCGCGTGCATACCGGGCTGGGGCGTGGTGGGTGGCTCGCGGCGTTGGGGCGTGAATAACCGGTGCCAGGCACTTAATATTCACGCGGTGTGGTCTGTGCCCGGTATTCACGCTGCGCGTGCATACCGGGCTGTTGCGTGGTGGTTGGGTGGCTCGCGGCCTTTGGCCGCGGCTCGGTGTCAGGCACCGAATATTCACGCTGCGCGTGAGATATTCATCGCCAGACACCCGTGAATACTCGGTGCTCGCGGCCTTTGGCCGCGGCACCCTTAGGCGAGGCCCTCGAGCTCGAGCGGCGGGGGCTGGCGGCGCGACCAGTGCCACCAGTTGATCTCGGCCCCGAGGATGAGGATGTTCATCAACAGATAGAGCCACACCAGGAGCAGCAC
>DATCPV010000465.1:0-6290 GCA_036569885.1 Gaiellales bacterium
GCGACGAACGCGCCCTCCTCGACCCACGGCCAGCCCGAGTGGATCAGGACGATCGGCTGGTTGATGTGCGCCGAGAGGAGCGGGAACAGGTCGGACGGCCGGGCGTGGGCGAACACGATCGAGGGGTCGCCGCCGCCGCAGTGGATGTGGACGGGGATGCCGGCCGTGCGCGCGACGTGCAGCGTGCGCCGAAGCAGCCCGTCGCGAACGGGCTTCGCATGCTCGCGGCTCTCGCGCCAGCCGTCCGCCCGCCAGGCGGCAAACGCCGCCTCGCGCTCCGAGGCGCTCCACTCGGCGACGTCGAGCCCGGTGCGGTAGGCGATCACCGACTTGAACGCGACCGACCGGTCGGCCACCGCGTCCTCGAGTCCTGCGGTGAATGCGTCCTCGAGCTCCGCGTAGCCCCCGGCGTCCTCGCGCACGTCGGTGATCAGCGGCTCGATCCGGAACACGCGGTGCACCGCAAGGCCGACCTCCTCGCCCAGTGCCCGCCCGTCGATCCTGGGCAACGGGAAGCCCTCGTCCATGATCAGATCGGTGACCGCGGAATCGCCCCACAGGCGGCGCAGGTAGGCGCGGTGGTCGCCGAGCGCGCCGGCGCGGGCCGCGGCCAGGCCGTCCCGCGTGGGCTCACAGCCCAGCACCGCGGCGAGCCGGTCGGCCATCGCCACCGCGATCGGCGAGGTGTCGGTCGTGAGCTCGAGGATGTCCCGCAGGCTCTCGTCCTCGAGGCCGGAGCTCATGAGGCACATGCCCAGCATGGTGATCCGGTCGAGGAATCCGCGCTGCGGCGCGGCGGCGACCTCGTCGCTGCGCCAGCCATGGCAGTGCACGTCGGTGACCGACGTTCCTTCGAGCAGGTCAGTCACGAGCCGCCTCCAGGGTCAAGGGGGTGTTGTTCGCGACCGATCTTCTCACGGCCGCGGCCCGTAGACTGCTCATCGCGATGGCGGTCTGCAGGCACTGCGGTCAGGAGAATCCCGACGGCTTCCGTTTCTGCGGGAGCTGTGGCTCGCCGCTGGCTGCGGTTCCGCAGAGCGAGGAGCGGAAGGTCGTCACCGTGCTGTTCGCCGACCTCGTGGGCTTCACGAGCCGCAGCGAGCGCATGGACGTCGAGGATGTCCGCGGCACGCTCGCTCCCTACCATGCCCTGTTGCGAGAGCAGCTCGAGCACTACGGCGGGACGGTCGAGAAGTTCATCGGTGACGCCGTGATGGCCCTGTTCGGCGCCCCGATCGCCCACGAGGACGATCCGGAGCGGGCGGTTCGTGCGGCGCTCGCGATCCGGATGGCGATCGACCGGTTGAACGACGACGAGCCGGGCCTCGACCTGCACGTGCGGGTTGGTGTCAACACCGGCGAGGCCCTGATCGTGCTGGGCGCCGACGCCGTGCGCGGCGAGGGGATGGCCTCCGGCGACGTGGTCAACACCGCCGCCCGGCTGCAGGCGGCCGCACCCGTCGACGGGATCCTCGTGGGCGAGACGACGTACCGCGCGACCGACCGGGCGATCACCTACCGGCCCGCCGAGCCGGTCGTCGCCAAGGGGAAATCCCAGCCGCTGCCCGCGTGGGAGGCGCAGGACGCCCGGGCCCGGTTCGGCGTCGACGTGGTCCAGCGCCCGACGACGCCGCTGGTCGGACGCGGAGCGGAGCTCGATCTCCTGCTCGACGCCCTGCGCCGCTGCCGGGCGGAGCGGGCCGTGCAGCTCGTCACCATGGTGGGGGTGCCCGGCATCGGCAAGAGCCGGCTCGTCTGGGAGCTGTTCGAGGCCGTCGAGCGCGATCCGGACTTCATCACCTGGCGCCAGGGCCGATCGCTCCCATATGGCGATGGGGTGACCTACTGGGCGCTCGGCGAGATGATCAAGGCCCAGGCCGACATCCTCGACTCCGATACGGCGCAGGAGGCACAGGCCAAGTTGTACGTCGCCGTCTCCGACCTGCTCCCCGATCCGGCCGAGGCGGCCTGGGTGGAGGAGCACGTCCGGGCGCTGGCCGGTGTCGAGGCGGACGTGGCCGTGGAAGGCGACCGCCAGGGCGAGGCCACGGCCGCGTGGAGGCGGTTCCTGGAGGCGCTGGCCGACCGGCATCCGTTGGTGCTCGTGTTCGAGGACCTGCACTGGGCCGACGATGCGCTGCTCGACTTCGTCGACCACCTCGTCGATTGGGCGAGCGGCGTGCCGATCCTCGTCCTGTGCACCGCCCGGCCGGAGCTGCTCGACCGGCGGCGCGGCTGGGGCGGCGGCAAACGGAATGCGCTCACGATCGCTCTGTCCCCGCTGGCAGATCCCGATATCGCCCGGTTGATCGGAGCGCTGCTCGAGCTCGCGGTGCTGCCCGCCGAGACAAATACGGCCCTCCTCGACACCGCGGCCGGCAACCCGCTCTACGCAGAGGAGTACGTGCGGATGCTGATCGATCGCGGTCACCTGCGCCACGACGACGACCGCTGGCGGCTGAGCCGGGCAGCCGACCTGCCGGTGCCCGAGTCGGTGCAGGGGCTGATTGCCGCTCGCCTGGACGACCTGCCGGCCGACCAGAAACGGTTGCTCCAGGACGCAGCCGTGCTCGGCAAGGTCGTGTGGCTGGGGGCGCTGGCCGCGATGAGCGACACCTCCGGGTTCGTGATCGAGGAGCACGTGCATGCGCTCGAGCGGCGGGAGATGCTTCGGCGCGAGCGGCGATCCTCCGTGGGCGGCGAGGTCGAATACGCCTTCCGCCATGTGCTCATGCGCGACGTCGCCTACGGCCAGATACCGCGCGCCCAGCGGGCCGAGAAGCACCGCCGGGCCGCTGAGTGGATCGAGTCGCTCTCAGCCGACCGCGAGAACGCGCCCGACATGCTCGCCCACCACTACTCGCAGGCGCTCGACTACGCCCGCGACTCGGGCCAGCCGACGGAGGAGCTCGAGCGACACACGCGGCTCGCTCTGCGAGAGGCGGCCGAGCGGGCCGCCGCGCTGAACTCCATCACGCCCGCACAGCGGCACTACGTGGCCGCGCTGGCGCTCTGGCCGGAGGACGATCCCGAGTGGCCCGTGCTCGTCGTGGCGGCCGCGGACATCGGTCTCGGCCCGGCGGGGGAGGAGACGACCGAGCGGCTGCGCCGGGCCTCCGACCGGCTCGCGGCATCGGGTGATCTTGCCAATGCCGCCAGGGCGGAGATGCAGGCGGCGTTCCGCCATTGGAACGAGGGGATGACCGAACGCGCAATCGCTGCCTTCGAGCGCTCCCGCGACCTTCTCCGGAGCACCGCGCCCTCACCCAACGTTGCCTACGTCACCAGCAGGCTCGCGGTCAACGCTGCGCTGCGGGGGGACTTCGAGGTTGCGATCGAGCTGTGCGAGGGCGCACTCGGAATCGCCGACAAATACGGACTCGAGGGAATCCGTGCCCACGCGCTGAACACGCGGGGCTTCTCCCGTGTCAGCCACCGTGGTGATCCCGGCGGACTGGCCGATCTCGAGTCCAGCCTCGAGATCGCGGAGCGGCTCAACGCGGCGGATGTGATCATCCGCGGCTACAAGAACCTCGCCAGCACGCTCGCAGAAATGGGCGAGCTGGGCCGCGCGACCGAGCTGGAGCAACGCGGGGTCGATGCGGCGCGCCGCTTCGGGGCCGACTTCCAGCTGATGTGGTTCGAGACGGAACTGGCCATCCTTGGCTACTGGTCGGGCGAATGGGATGCGTCCCACGAGACATTCGCGCGTCTGGAGCGGTGGGTCGCGGACGTCGGGCCCCATTACATGGAGGCGGCGGCTCGGAGCTGCCGCGCGAAAATGCGAGCGGCACGGGGGGACCGTCCTGGAGCGGTGGCTGACATCGAGAGCGCGCTCGACTTCGCGCGTCGCTCCGGCGAGCCACAGATGCTCTTGCCGACCCTCGCCGATGCCGCCCTGGTCGCCGCGTCGGCCGGGAGCGGCGAGGCGGCCCGGCAGGTCGCTGCGCTGTTCGACGAATTGGTCGCAGCGACCGGCGCCGCCGCGGAGGGAAGCTTCTGGTGCACCGCCTTCGCGCTTGCGCTCGCACTGACCGATCAGGTGGAGCGTTTCCCTGCGGTGACTGTGAGAGGCCCCTTCCGGTGGCTGGTGGTCGCCCGGGCGATCGCCGCGAAGCGGTACGACGAGGCCGCCGACGAGTTGGCCGCCCTCGGCGCACGGCCGGAAGAGGCATTTGCCCGGCTGCTGTCCGCGCGGGCCCGAATCGGCCACGGCAACAGAGCAGACGGCGAGGCCGAGCTGCAGCGTGCAATCTGCTTCTGGAACGAGGTCGGCGCGACCGACCACATCGCAATGGCCGAGGCGATGCTGGCAAAGACGGCGTGATCGGGCCCGGCTCCGTTCGCCCGCTCACCCGGGCCGGCGCCGAGGCTTGCGTCCTCATGGTGCGGCCGGTGGTCAGTGCAGGAGGGCCGCCCACGTCGACAGGATGAGGGCGGCCGCGAGGGCGAGGTTTGCCCGCCGCGACCGCACCGGGTCGCGCAGGATCGGGGCGAGCGATGCCCCGGCGGCGAGCCAGCCCGTGTTGATGATGACGATCATGACCACGAGGACGCAGGTCTTCAGGCCGGCATCGACGACGGCCGCGCTCGCGAGCCGGACGCTGACGAAGACCGCCGCGATCGCGACCCACGCTTTCGGGTTGGCAACGCCGAGCAGCAATCCGCCCGCGAGAGACGGTGCCGCGGCGGCGTCCGACCCCGCTGTGAGCGGTGGTGCGGTCGCGATGTGGAAGGCCAGATACAGGATGTACGCAACGGCGACACCGATCAGGACGGGCCTGGCGGCCGGCACGGCGAGCAGCGCTCCGGTGACTCCGGCGGCGACCCCCGCCAGCACGACCGTCGTCCCCAGGATGATCCCGGCCAGATAGCGGGCGGAGCGGCGCACGCCGAAGGCGACACCGCTGCCGGTGAGGCTGATCGTCGCCGGACCGGGGCTGCCCATGATCGCGAGCGATGTGAGGACGAGGGCGAAGAGTGATGACCAGCGGATTGCGAGCAGCACGGCACCTAGACTGGGGGTGTGCCGGCGACGCTATCCGCCATCCACACCGGCCGTCTTGAACGATCGTGCGGTCCGGGCGGCGACACGATCAGGGTAGGCGCGGGCACCGCCGGGATCGAGCGCGTCGAGGCGTTCTTCGCCGGGAGGGCGTTCGAGCCGCACCGGCACGACACCTACGCCATCGGGATTACGACGCGCGGGGTGCAGCTGTTTTCCTATCGCGGCGCCCAGCGCCGGTGCCTCCCTGGCCAGATGCACGTCGTGCACCCCGACGAGACGCACGACGGCGGCCCGGCGACCGCGGAGGGGTTCGGATACCGCATCCTCTACGTCGAGCCAGCGCTCGTCCAGGCGGCGCTCGGCGGGCGGCCGCTGCCCTTCGTCGCCGAGCCGGTGCAGGAGTTCTCGCCACAGACGGCGGTGCTGCGCGGACTGCTCGCGGACATCGACGAGCCGATCGACGACCTCGGGCGGACCGGTGCGGCGACGACGATCGCCGACGCGCTCGAGGCCGCGGCCGGATGTGCCGAGGCCGCGGGGACGATTGCGCTTGCGGCCGTCTCGGCCGTCCGCGAGCACCTCGCCGCCCATCCCGCCGAGGAGAGCCGGGCGCACGTGCTGGAACGGATCGCCGGGATCGACCGGTGGACGATCGCACGCCACTTCCGTGCGGCATTCGGCACCAGCCCGGACCGCTACCGGACCATGCGCCGCCTGGAGCTGGCACGACGCGCGATTGCCGCCGGCGCGTCGCTTGCGGATGCTGCGGCGACCGCCGGCTTCGCCGATCAGAGCCATATGACGCGCCACTTCAAGCGCGCCTACGGCATCACGCCCGGTCGCTGGGCGGCGGCGACGGCGGCCACACGCTCTGCATCAGCTTGAGCATTCCGTAATGCCCGAACCCGGAGGCCGGCCCGCTGCGGCTGTGTCCTCATGCCGCCCGCCGCACCGCCAACTCGACGAGCAGCGGCGCCAGCTCAGCGGCGGGGAGGGGGCGGCGACAGGGCATACCCCTGGACGAGGTGGCAGCCGGCGTTCGCGAGCTGCTTCCACGTGTCGTGGTCCTCGACGCCCTCGGCGACGACGCTCTTGCCGAGCCGGTGCGCGAGCTGGATCGTCGCGTGGACGATGGCAGAGTCGGCGGTGTTGCTCGCCATCTGCGCGACGAACGAGCGGTCGATCTTGATCTCCCTGACCGGCAGGGTCTTGAGATGTCCGAGCGACGAGAAGCCTGTGCCGAAATCGTCGAGCGAGAGGGACACGCCCAGCGCCTCAAGCT
>DATCPV010000466.1:0-2883 GCA_036569885.1 Gaiellales bacterium
GGTCGAGACCGGGTGCCGGCTCGAGCGGCGCGGCCGCCGCGACGAGCCGCCGGTCCTCCTCCTCGGTCACCGCGTCGGCCAGCTGCTTCCACCACTGGATGCCGCCGATCCACAGCCCAGCCGCAAGCCCGAGGGCCGCGCCCACTGCGCCGTAGGTGGCCGCTCCGGCGGTGCCCAGGCTGACCGACAGCACGCCCGTGATCAGGCGCGACCGCATGCTTCGCTTGGCGGCGGCCATCGCCCGCAGGCCCACCGTCGCCGCGGTCAGCATGCCCGACGCGGCCATCACGGCGGTATACGGCAGGATGACGTGGTGGGCGGGGTGCCACGACCGCTTCAGGAGCGCTTCGCCGAACGAGTTCGGCAGCAGATACATGGCCACGCCCCACAGCACGAACGCGACCACGAGCACGGCGCCGAGGATCGTCACGGCCCGCAGCATCCGCCGCGGCGACCGGCGGCTGATCCGCACGGACTCGGCGATTGCGGGCGAGGTGATGCCCATGTTGAGGATGTTGAGCGGGCCGAGCGCGACCTGGGCTCCGCGGAGCGCACCGGCGGCCGAGAGCCCGGCGAACCCGGCGGTGGCGTACATCGCCCCCGACTGCGCCGCGTTGCGCGCGATGAACTCGATCATGTAGCGAGGCCCGAGATCGCGCTGCTGATAGAGCCACCAGCGTGCGCGGTCGGGGCGGGGCATAAAACCCGACTGGACGATCCCGAACACCGCTCCGACGTTGGCGGCCCCGGCCCAGGCAAGGATGAACGCGGGGGCCGACCGGGCGCCGACCACGAGCACCGCGGCGACCAGGGCGAGCTGGGCGATCGCCCAGACCAGGTCGTTCGTGAACGCATACGACCCGCGCAGGTTCGCGAAGAATGCGCTGCGCCACGAGTCCTGCACGATCAGGCCCGGCATGCTGAGGCCGAGCACCAGGAGCGACGGGCCAAGTGTGCCGTGAAAGAAAAACGACGCGGCGATGCACAGTAGTCCCGCGAGCACCCCGGCGACGAGCGCCATTCCCGTGGCGGCTGCCGCACCCTTGCGCCACTCGGACTCGCTGATGGCGCTGAAGCGCACCGTGAGCGGCTCGGCGCACAGCGCCCGCGTGGCGCCGAGCGTGATCGTGTAGGTGGTGAATGCGAGCCCGAACGCGCCCAGGCCGGCCGTGGACACCTGGCGCGCCACCAGCACCGCCAGGGCGAAATTGGTGAGGCTCGAAAGCGCCTGATCGGCCAGGCCCCAGCCCAGCCGGCGAACGCCGCTGCCCGCGTTGGTGCGTGGAGCCGAGACCGTGCTCACCTCCAGATCGTAACCCCGGGGCACGCTTCTGGATACCGGAGCGGGTAGAGTCGGCCCCGGTGCGCCGGGAAGTCTGGTCGGCAAGACGCCGCCATGCTCACGCCCATCGCACTCCTGCTGTTCGTCACGTCGCTCGCCGCGACGCTCGCCGCCGCGGGGCTTTTTGCCCGTCGGCTCGACCGGCTCGGCGTTCGCCTGGGGATCCCCGAGGCGGTGCTCGGCCTGCTCACGGCGCTGGCCGCCGACGGCCCCGAGCTGTCGTCGGGGCTGACCGCGATGGTGCGGGGCGAGCGCGGAGTCGGCGTGGGCGTGCTCCTGGGCTCCAACGTGTTCAACATCGCCGCAATGGTCGGCATGAGCGCGCTGCTCGCCGGACGCGTCCGGCTCGACAGGCCCGCGCTCGTCGTCGAGGGCGCTTTTGCGCTCTTCGCCACCGCCGTGACCGCCGGGGTGCTCTTCGGATGGCTCCCCGCCTGGGCCGCCGCGGCGCTGCTCGCCGCCGGCACCGCGCCCTATTTGGTCGTGCTGGCACGCGGCGCGTTTCACGGCCCGTCACCTCCGCGCGCGTCGGCTCCCGGGGACCACGTGCGCGCTGCACAGGTCATCGGGCTGTTCGTGCGCGAGCTCCCGGCGCTGGCCGTAATCGTGATCGGGAGCGTCGGCATGGTCTACACGGCGGTGCTCCTGGCCGGCCGCTACGGCGTGCCGCGGCCCCTCGTCGGCCTGCTGATCCTCGCGACCATGACCAGCCTGCCCAACGCCTCTACGGCGATCCGGCTCGGCTTCGCCGGCCGGGGCGAGGCGCTCGTCTCGGAGACCCTCAACAGCAACACGATCAATTTGGCGTTCGGGATCGTCGTGCCGGCGCTGTTCGTGACCGCCGCCCGGGCGCCCGCCGGGTTCGAGCTCGACTTCGTGTGGATGCTCGCCGTCACGCTCGCCATGCTGGTGCTCGTGGGGCGGCGCGGCGGCGCCGGGCGACTCGCGGGCGCGGCCATCGTCGCGTCGTACATCGCGTACGTCGCGGTCCGGATCGCGACGGCGGGGTAGACCGTGCGTTGCGCCAAACGGGGTCAGACCCCTTTTGGCGCAGCCTTTGGGTCGGTGGGGCGCATCAGCCGGTAGCCGGCGCCCGGCTCCGTGATCAAGTAGGCGGGGTGGCGCGGGTCGGGCTCGATCTTGTGCCGCAGCTTGGAGATGTAGACGTGCAGATAGTGCGACTCGATCTGATAGGCAGGCCCCCACACCTCGCGCAGGATCGCGCGGTGGGTGAGCAGCTTGCCCTCGTTGCGCACGAACAGCGACAGCAGGTCGAACTCGATCCGCGTCACCTGCACCGGGTTGCCGTCCACGGTCACGAGGTGGCGGTCGAAATCGACCACGAGGCCGCCGACGGACACCGACTCGCCGCCCTGGGGAGCGGCACGGCGCATCGCCGCGCGCAGCCGCGCCAGCAGCTCGCCCATCCCAAACGGCTTGGTCACATAGTCGTCGGCACCCGCGTCGAGGGCCTCCACCTTCTGTCCCTCCTCGCCGACGGCCGAGAGGATCACAATCGGAACGGCGCTCCACGACCGCAG
>DATCPV010000467.1:0-5841 GCA_036569885.1 Gaiellales bacterium
GGTCGCGCAGGGTCGATCCGTCGCCCGGCGAGGGCGCGGCCGGCGCGACGGCGGGGAGCGACAGGGGGAACGAGGGCACCACCCGCACCTCGGGAGTACGCGACGCGCACGACGTGTTGCCCGGGCTCAGCGTGCGCACGAAGTGCTCGTAGATCGGGGCGGCGCAGTCGTTCTGATCCTCGAGCGCCGTCACGTGGCCGCTGTTCTGCATCACGACGAGCGTGCTGTCCGGGAACCGCGAGGCCACGACGCGCGCATCGGCGAGCGGGGTGATGTTGTCGAGGTCGCCGTTCAGGATCAGGGTCGGTATATGCGGGTACGGCGCGGTCGGCGAGACGGGCGGGTCGGGGAACGCCGCGGGCGGCCACCGCAGGCAGGCGAGGGCGCCCTCGTAGTCAAGGCCGGTCCACTCCCTGGCGGTGAAGGGCGCGAATGTCCCGGGCGGGTAGCCCGCCAGGCCGGCGCTGACATCCGCCGGGCGCTGGGAGACCGGCGAGTCAAGCGGCCACAGCTCCGGGTAGTCGTGGCAGATCACCGACAGATAGAGCGACTCGGTGAACTCGCGCGGATCGCCGTTCGGCCCGTCGGTCGTGACCGTCTCGGCCACCAGCCGCAGCAGCGGCGCGTCGTCACCGGCAAATGCCGACCTGGCGGCCGCGAAGATGTCACGCCACACGCCCTGGTAGTAGAAGCCGGACTGCACGAGCTGTCCGAGCGTGTTCGTGTTTGCGCGCACGTGGATGCGATCGCCGTCCCCGTCCGGGGCCACCCCGACGATCGGGTGGCGGCGGACCCGGTCGACCAGCCGGGTGATCAGTGCCAGCGGACGCGACCCGGCCGGGCAGCCGGGACGGCGCTCACAGGCCAGCACGAGCGAGCTGCGCGTGCTCGCGGCGAGGTCGGCCAGCGCGGGGTCCGAGCCGGGCAGCTGATAGGTGCCGTCGAGCACGAGCGACCGCAGACGGTGCGGGTAGCGGATCGCAAAGGCCTCGGCTGCATACGAGCCGTAGGAGTCGCCGTACAGGTCGATCTTGCCCGCGTGGATCGCGTTGAGGACGACCGCCAGGTCCTGCACCGACTGGGACGTGTCGTAGTCGTCGCGGCTCGGCCCGAGCTGGGCTGCGCAGCGGGCCGCCCGCGCGATGTAGCCGAGAATGTGACGGCGGAAGGCGGGGCAGTTGAGCGCGCCCGACCGGCCGGTGCCGCGCAGGTCGACCAGGAGCAGGTCGCGCCGGGCCGAGACCGGCCGCCACAGCTGCAGCCGCGCCGCGCGGTCGGCGGTGGTCGAAAAGCCCGGGCCGCCCTCGATCGAGAGGACGGTCGAGATCGCCGGCCGCGAACGCTGCGTGCGGAAGTAATGCTCGAAATAGATGCGGATCGTGCGGCCGTGCGGGAAGCGGCGATCCAGTGGCACCTGCACGAACCCGCACTGGGCCGCAGGGCGCTTCCGGGGACAGGCCACCTGCACGATCGCCGGCCGGGCGACGGCGTGAACGGGCGGGGCGGCCGGGACGCTCAGCATCACCTGAGTTTACGGGTTCCCGCCTGGACATGCCGGTCCATCGCGGCGCGGGACGGCCGGTACGATTGCGCGACCATCTCTGCGACCGACCTCACAGTCTGCCTCAGCGGCGCCCTCGGCGGCGTCGGCCGGGCGCTCGTTGCCGGCGTCGCGGCGACCGACGGGTACAGCCTGCACTCGGCGATTGCCCGGCGCGAGACCGGCCGCGACGCCGGTGAGGTCGTGATGGGCAGGCCGCTCGGCATTGCGATCGAGAACGACCTCGAGCGCGCGCTGGACCGGCGGCCGGACGTCCTGATCGACTACACCCACCCATCGGCCATCCGCCGCCACGTCGATCTCGCCCTCGCCCGGCAGGTGCCCGTCGTGATCGGCACCACCGGCCTGACCGACGCCGACTTCGAGCGCATCGACGCCGATGCCCGCAGCGCCGGCGTGGGCGTCGCCACCGGCAACTTCTCGGTGACGGCGGCGCTGATGCAGCACCTGGCGAGGTTCGCGGCCCGGCACATCGCCGACTGGGAGATCGTGGAGTACGCCCCGGCCCACAAGCCCGACGCGCCCAGTGGAACGGCCCGCGAGCTGGCCGAGCTCTTGGCCCGCGAGCGCGCCGGGCAGATCACTCCGGCGCCGGCCGAGCCGATCGGCCCGCCCGAGGCCCGAGGAGCCGAGGTCGGGGGCGCCCATGTGCACTCGGTCAGGCTGCCCGGATCCGGCCCTGCGGTCGAGGTGGTGTTCGGGCTTCCGGGCGAGCGGCTCTTCATCCGCCACGACGAGCAGGGCGACCCCGGCATCTTCGTCTCGGGCTCACTGCTTGCGGCCACGCGGATCCAGCAGCGGCCCGGACTCGTCCGCGGACTCGACACCCTGCTCTTTCAGGAGGTGTAGAGCGGCGCCCCGAGCGCGGCCAGGTCGACGTCCACGCCGAGACCCGGGCCGGTCGGCGCCGATCCGCGACCGTTCGCCGACCGCGGCTCGTAGCCGGCCACGTGCTCGCTCGTCCAGTCGTTCATGAAGGAGACGGTGAACAGGTTCTGCTCGCGGGTGCTCGCCGCCAGATGTGACACTGCGGCGGTGACGAGGTCGCCGCCCCACGTGTCCTCGATCGTCACCGAGATGCCGAGCGACTCGGCCAGGTCGCGCATCTGGCGCGCCCGGGTCAGGCCTCCGACCTTGGAGATCTTGAGGTTGAACGCCTCCATCGCCCGGGCGGCATGCGCCCGCATGAGCGAGGGCACATCGCTGATGCACTCGTCGAGAATGAACGGGAGCGATGTGCGCCCGCGCACGTACACGCAGGCCTCGAGCGTCGGACACGGCTGCTCGATGTACACGCGGTCGAAGGGCGCGAGCAGCCGCGCGGCGACGACGCCCGCCTGGGTCGTGTAGCGGCCGTTGGCATCGGCGATGACGACGTCGTCGGGGCCGCAGCGCGCGAGCACGGCCTCAACCCGCGCGGCGTCAAGACGGGGACTGTCCCCGACCTTGAGCTGGAGGCGGGTGATGCCCTCGGCGCGGAGGGCGGCGGCGTGGCCGGCCATTGCCTCGGGCGTGCCCAGCGGGACGGCCACGTACAGCGGGAACGACTCGTTTCGCAGGCCGCCGAGGAGCGTTGTCACCGACACGCCCATCGCCTTTGCGGCCACGTCCCAGCAGGCCACGTCGATGGCGCTCTTGGCGTACTCGTGGCCGGTCAGCACCCCATCCATGTGCTCGTGGAGCACGCGGAAGCCGGCCGGGTCGAGGCCGACCACTGCCGGTGCAAGCTCGGCCAGCGCCGCCCTGGCGCCCGCGGCGTGGGCGGCCAGATAGGTGCTGCCCAGCGGACACGTCTCGCCGAACCCGTCGAGGCCGTCGTCGGTACGGACGCGTACGACCGTCGATTGCAGCGCCGCCACCTCCCGGCCTCCCGACATGACGTAGGAGCCGTGCCGGTAGGTGAGCTCATAGCCGTAGACCTCGACGCCGGCGATCCTGGTCAAGAGGGGTGCCAGACCTCGAAGTGGCGCCGGTGCGTATCGAGCACGGCCCCGGGGCGGAAGAAGCGGTCGTAGAAGTCGAGGTCGAGGTGCTGGGCCTGGAGCACGTTCATCACCCACACGCTCGGCACCGTGCCGGGGAACTTGCCCCACGTCCCGAGCGTGTACTCGCACTGCAGCGTCACACACGCCTTGAACTCGTCGGAGTAGGGCTCGGCCGACGCGCGGATCGCTGAGGACTCGGTCCACGCCCCGGGCGTGTCCGGGTGATACGGCCCGCCGGGGCCGAACTTGCGCAGGGCGAACGCCTCGACCGCGTCGGCCATGGTCGCGTAGTGGGGCGGGCAGAAGGCGTGGAAGGTGCCGTCGGTGCGGCCGGTCGGGTTGGGCGTGCCCCAGCGCGGGTCGGAGTCGTACCGGAAGCCGAGGCCGGGGACGTCGGGCTCGCCGGAGGCGCCGAGCAGCGCCATGTGCTCGATGCCGTCGTACGACCATCCGCCGAGGCCCATCGCCTGGAGCAGGAGCGCACCGTTGTAGCTCGACACCATCAGCTCGGCGGTGGCCTCGGTGAGCGAGTACTGCTCGACGAACGACAGCGGCACCGGTTGGGACGTGTCCACCAGCCCCGCGAACCGCTCGATGCCGGGGATCGGCCGCCCGTTCAGGTCGTCGTGCATGCAGAAGCCGTTCTGGGTGAAGAAGCAGATGTTGGCGATGTGGTGCTGGGCGATGTCGGCGACCGGGATCGCGAGCAGCGAGCCCGGCTCGTTCGCGATCCAGGTGTTGTGGCCCTCGAGGTAGGGCTCCTCGCGGGGCAGGTACAGACGCTGGTCGGAGAGCTTCTGGATGCGGCCGCGGTGGCGCTCGATCATGAGCGCCGGGGTGATCTCGTCCTCGGCCGGATCGACCAGCGCGCCGGCGTCCCGGGTGGGGAAGTAGTAGAGCCCGCTGTCGTCGGTGTAGAAGAGCTCGCTGGTGTGGAATCCGGCCGCCGACGGCACGGTCCGCCCCGCGGCCGCCCCGTTGTAGTTCGCCAGATGCGGGGCGTAGCGGGCGTGCCGGGTGATGCCGTAGTGCCAGCCGGTGGTGCCCGTCATCGTGGTCAGGATGAGCAGCGTCTCGAGCTCGCTCAGCGGTACGTGCGCGTGCGCGGAGCGGTGCGCCAGCGGCCCGTCGGGGATGCAGCCGCCCATGGGGAAGCGGCGCGACCGGCGGCCGTAGAGGGCGTCGAGGAGCGGGAACCGGGCGAGTCCGGCGAGCGCCTCGTCGAGCCTCGGGTCGGACGGGCTCAACCCGCCGCGGCCTTCGAGAACAGCGGGCGCAGCGCGGCGTAGAGCTCGCGATAGCGCCCGTGCAGCTCGTCGTAGAGCGCGCCGCGGCCCGGGTCGGGCAGGATCGGCTCCGATCGCGGCCCGGCCATGGCCGCGGCCGCGGTGGGCACGTCGGGGTGCAGTCCGGAGCCCGCCGCCGCCAGCATCGCGGCGCCCCGGGCGGTCGTCTCGACGTCGTCGGGGCGGGTGACCGGAAGCCCGGTCACGTCGGCGCGGATCTGGCGGAGCAGGTCGCCGCGGGCGCCTCCGGCGACGCACACCAGCTCGGTCGGCGCAAGCCCGGCGGCGCGGATCGCCTGGAGCACGTCGCGCAGCGCGAAGGCGTTGCCCTCGAGGAGCGCGCGCGCCATGTGGGCGCGGCCGTGGGCGGCGGTCAGCCCGAACCAGCCCGCCCGCGCGTCCGCGTTCCACTCGGGCGCCAGCGCCCCGGCGAGCGCGGGCACCCACAGCACGCCGTCGGCTCCGGCGGGGACGCCGTCGGCCAGACCGTTCAGGAGCTCGTAGACGTCGGCCCCCGTTGCCGCGGCGCGGGCGGCCTCGACCGACCCAAGCTCGTCCCGGAACCAGCGGTACGCGCCACCCGAGAGCCAGCCCGGATTCTCGAGCAGCCAGCCGCCGGGATCGGCGTGCGGGTGCACCTCGGTGACGCCGTCGGGATCGAGGGCGGGCGCCGGCGCGACGGCGCAGACCGGCTCGGCCGTGCCCATCACGTCGCACACGACTCCCGGCTCGAACACGCCCGCTCCGAGCGTCGCCGCCATCTCGTCGCCGCAGCCGAGCACGACCACGGTGGATCCGTCGAGCCCCGCGGCCTCTCGCAGCCAGGGCGCGACGGGGCCGAGCACCGTGTCCGAGCGCTTCACCGGCGCGAGGGAGCCGGGATCGATGCCGAACGCCGCGCATGCCTCGGGGGACCAGTCGCCCGTCCGGAGGTCGAGCAGCATCATGGAAGAGGCGTTCGACGGATCGACCGCGACCTCGTCGGAGGCGCGCCAGGCGACGAACGAGC
>DATCPV010000468.1:0-3704 GCA_036569885.1 Gaiellales bacterium
GGGATCGACCAGGGCGGCGCACACCGCCTGGCCCGCCGTGCGGAAGCCGAGCACCGTGCGCACCTCTCCTCCCGGTGCCAGCCGCCGCCGCAGCCACGGCAGGATGGCGGCGCCGATGCCGCCTCCGACCAGAATGGACGGGCCGGGGGCGAGCTCGAAGCCGTGACCGAGCGGGCCGAGCACCGACACCGTCGCGGCGGCGGCAAGCGCGCGCGTTCCCGGTCCGCGCACGTCGAGCAGGAAGGCGAGCTCGCCGTCGTCGGCCCACGCTGCCGAGATCGCGCGCGGCAGGTAGGCATCGTCCGGGGCCGGTTCGGCACGGAGCATGAAGAACTGGCCGGGCACCCCGACGTCGCCGCCGTCGTTTCGCAAACGCAGGAGCGTGTACGCACCGACCGCCTCGACCGCGGCCACGGACAGGCTACGCGGGGGCGGCGGCACCGGCGTCCTCGTACACGTGCAGATCCTGCAGCGCCACCGGCTCCACCGCCTGGGCCTGCGCGATCGACTGCACCGCCGCTGCGGCACCGGCCATTGTGGTGATGCAGGGGACGCGGTGTGCGATCGCGGCCGCCCGGATCTCGTAGCCGTCGACCCGCGTTCCCCGGCCCCCCGGGGTGTTGATGACAAGCTGGATGCCCCCGGCGCCGAGCAGGTCGACGACGTTCGGCGAGCCATCGCCCACCTTGCGCACCGAGCCGACCGGGATGCCGATCCGGCGCAGCGCGCGGGCGGTGCCTGTGGTCGCCACCAGCTCGAATCCAAGCGACTGCAGGAGCGCCGCGAGCATGGTGGCGGCCGGCTTGTCGCGGTCGCGGACGGAGAGGAACGCTGTGCCGGTCCGCGGCAGCGGCCGGCCGGCGGCCCGCTCGGCCTTACCGAACGCAGTCGGGAAGTCGGGGCCGATGCCCATCACCTCGCCGGTCGAGCGCATCTCGGGGCCGAGGGTCGAATCGGCGCCGGCGAAGCGCTGGAACGGGAGCACCGCGGCCTTCACGCTTGTGTGGTCGAGCTCGCTCTCGACGAGCTCGACGGGGAGCCCGAGCGCCGCGCGGCAGGCGCCCTCGACCAGGTCGCGCCCGGTCGCCTTGGAGACGAACGGCACGGTGCGCGACGCGCGCGGGTTGGCCTCGAGGACGTTGATCTCGGAGCCCTGCACGGCGAACTGGACGTTGATCAGCCCGCGCACGCCGAGCGCCTCGGCGATGGCCGCCGTCTGGCTGCGGATGTCGTCCTCGACCTGCTGGCCGAGCGACATGGCCGGGATCACGCAGGTCGAGTCGCCGGAGTGCACGCCCGCCTCTTCGACGTGCTGCATGATCGCGCCGATCACCGTCCGCTCGCCGTCACAGATCGCGTCGACGTCAACCTCGATGGCGTCGTCGACGAAGCGGTCGACCAGCGACCCCGACTGCACCGGCGCCGAGCGCAGCGACTCCTCGTCGTCGCAGATCCGCATCGCCCTGCCGCCGAGGACGTAGCTCGGCCGCACCAGCACCGGGTAGCCGATCCGGCCTGCAATCGCGACCGCCTCGTCGGCGTCGCCCGCGATCCCCCACGCCGGCGCCCGCAGCCCCAGCTCCGCCAGCACCTGCCCGAACCGCTCGCGGTCCTCGGCGATGTCGATGGCCGAGAACGGTGTCCCCAGGATCGGCACCCCCGCCTGCTCGAGCCGGCGCGCGAGCCGCAGAGGCGTCTGGCCGCCGAACTGGACGACGACGCCCAGCGGGCGTTCGCGCTCGACCACCTCGAGCACGTCCTCGACGGTCAGCGGCTCGAAGTAGAGCCGGTTTGAGCAGTCGGCGTCGGTCGACACCGTCTCGGGGTTGCAGTTGACCATGACGGCGTCGTAGCCCAGCTTCCGGAAGGTCTCGGCCGCGCGCACGCAGCAGTAGTCGAACTCGATCCCCTGGCCGATGCGGTTGGGGCCGGCGCCGAGGATGACGATGCTCTGGCGGTCGGACGGCTCGAGCTCATCCTCGACCTCGTAGGCGGAGTAGAAGTACGGCGCCTCGGCCTCCACCTCGGCGGCGCAGCTGTCCACGGCCTTGAATACCGGCCGGACGCCGTGGCCGAGCCGCAGCTCCCGCACCGTCGGTTCGTCGCTTCCGGCCAGCTCGGCGATGCGCGCGTCGGCCAGGCCGAGCGCCTTGAGGCGGCGCCAGTCCGTCTCGACCAGGTCGTCCAGGCGCGTGCGCTGGAGCATGCGCTCAGAGTGCGCGATGCGCTCCCACTCGTCCAGGAACCAGGGATGCACGGACGACTCCGCCGCGAGCGCCGCCGGGTCCTCGCCGGCGGTGAGCCTGCCCTGGATCGCGTCGAACCGGTCCCACTCGGCCTCGGCGACGGAGCCCGACGTGCGCGGCGGGCCGTCCAGCTCGCGCGAGCGCATCGCCTTGCCCCACGCCTCGGCGAACGTGCGGCCGATGCCCATGACCTCGCCGACCGACTTCATCTGCGTTGTCAGGCCGGTGTCGGCGCCGGGGAACTTCTCGAAGGCAAACCGCGGCAGCTTGACCACCACGTAGTCGAGCGTCGGTTCGAACGCCGCCGGCGTCGTGCGGGTGATGTCGTTTGGAATCTCGTCGAGGGTGTAGCCGATCGCGAGCTTGGTGGCCACCTTGGCGATGGGGTAGCCCGTGGCCTTGGACGCGAGCGCCGAGGAGCGCGACACGCGCGGGTTCATCTCGATCACAACCAGGTCGCCGTGCTCGCGGTTCAGGGCGAACTGGACGTTCGAGCCGCCGGTCTCGACCCCGACGGCGCGGATCACGTCGGCCGCGGCATTGCGCAGGCGCTGGTACTCGCGGTCAGACAGCGTCTGGGCCGGCGCCACCGTGGCCGAGTCGCCGGTGTGGACGCCCATCGGGTCGACGTTCTCGATCGAGCACACGATGACCGCGTTGTCCGCACCGTCTCGCATCACTTCGAGCTCGAACTCCTTCCACCCCTCCACCGACTCCTCGATCAGCACCTCCCTGATGGGGCTGGCCGCCAGCCCGTCCGCCGCGGCCCGTTCGAGCTCCTCGGGCGTCGAGGCCAGCCCGGTTCCGCCCCCGCCCAGGACGAACGACGGCCGAACCATCACCGGATACCCGATGTCCTCGGCCACGGCCAGGGCTCCGGAGGGTGAATGGGCGAAGCCCGAACGCGGCAAGGGAAGGCCGGCGGCCTGCATGGTTCGCACGAAGAGCCGCCGGTCCTCCGCGCGGCGGATCGCCTCGAGCCCTGCCCCGATCAGCCGGACACCGCTGCGCTCCAGCGCCCCGGACTCCGCCAGTGCGACGGCCAGGTTCAGGGCGGTCTGTCCCCCCAGCGTGGGCAGCAGCGCATCGGGCCGCTCGCGCTCGATGATCTGCAGGATCGACCCGGGGGTCAGCGGTTCGACGTACGTTGCGTCGGCGAACTCGGGGTCGGTCATGATCGTGGCCGGGTTCGAGTTCACCAGGACCACCCGGTAGCCCTCGCGGCGGAGCGCCATGCATGCCTGGGTCCCGGAGTAGTCGAACTCGGCCGCCTGCCCGATGACGATCGGCCCCGAGCCGATCACCAGGATCGTCCGGATGTCAGTTCGCGCCGGCACCGGCCATCAGCTCCCGGAACCGGACGAACAGATGTCTGGAGTCGTGCGGACCTGGGGCGGCCTCGGGGTGGTACTGGACGCTGAACGCCGGGACGTCGAGACAGTGCAGGCCCTCCAGCGT
>DATCPV010000469.1:0-3965 GCA_036569885.1 Gaiellales bacterium
GGCGAGGTCGATGGGCTGTTGCTGACCGGCTACTTCGGCGGCTACAGCCAGTACTCCGAGGACTTCTCGGCCACCGAGGTGGCCGTCGCCCGGCAGATCGCGGTTGCGGTGACCGAGGCGGGGCGGCCGATGGTCGCCCACTCGATGTACGCCGACTCGCCGACGTCCGCCGCGCTGCGCGACGGCCGCGTCCCGGTCTACACCTCGATCGAGGCTGCGGTGCGGGCCCTGGCCGGGCTGCGGGTGGGGCCGCCCGCCGCGGGCGCGCCACCGTTGCCGGCTCTCCAGACAGGCCCGATCGAGCCGGGCTACTTCGGCAGCCGGGCGCTGCTGGCGGCCGCCGGCGTGCCCTTTGCGCCCGCCGTGCGCGCGCACACCCGCGAAGAGGCTCACGCGGCCGCCGCCGAGCTGGGCTATCCGGTGGTGCTGAAGGCCGTCGGCGCGTTGCACAAGTCCGACGCGGGCGGGGTCGTGGTGGGGATCTCCGACCCGGCGGCGCTCGATGCCGCACTCGATGGGCTGGCGGCCAGGCTCGCTCCCGAGGAGTTCTCGGTCGAGCGGATGGCGCCGCTGGCGGATGGCGTTGAGCTGATCGTCGGCGCTCGCATCGACCCGCGGTTCGGGCCGGTGGCGCTCGTCGGCCTCGGCGGCATCTACGCCGAGGTGTTCGAGGACGTCGCCGTCGGCCTGGCCCCGCTCGATCCGGCCGGGGCCGAGCGGCTGCTGCGATCCCTTCGGGGGGCGCCGCTCCTCACCGGCGCGCGCGGCCGGCCGGCGCTCGACATCGCCGCCGCGGCGCGGGTCGCCACGGCCCTGTCCGAGCTCGCCGCGGCCCGGCCCGACGTGGCCGAGATCGAGATCAACCCGCTGCTGGTGACACCCACCGCCGCGGTGGCGCTCGATGCACGTGTGATCCTGCACGAGGAAGGAGGGTCGGATGCTGGCTGAGGGAACGTTCGAGGGACAGGTCGCCGTCATCACGGGCGGGGGCAGCGGCATGGGCCGGGCGATGGCGGTCGAGTTCGGCCGGCTGGGCGCGGCGGTCGTGGTCGCGGGGCGGCGGCCGGCGCCGCTGGCCGAGACGGTGGCGCTGGTCGAGCGGGCCGGCGGCCGTGCCGCCGCCCAGTCGGCCGACGTCCGCGTGCCCGAGCAGGTGGACGCGCTGGTGCAGGCGGCCGTCGACCGGTTCGGCCGCATCGACGTGCTGGTGAACGATGCCGCCGGCAACTTCGTCGTGCGGGCCGAGGATCTGTCCCCCAACGGCTGGCGGGCGGTCACCTCGATCGTCCTCGACGGGGGCTTCCTGTGCGCCCGTGCCGCCGGCCGGCAGATGATCGCCCAGGGCGGCGGCGGCGCGATCGTGAGCGTGATCGCAAGCTACGCCTGGACGGGCGGCCCCGGGACGGTGCACTCGGCCGCCGCCAAGGCCGGCCTGATCGCGATGACGCGGACACTGGCGGTGGAGTGGGCGCCGCACGGTATCCGGGTGAACACGATCTGCCCCGGCCCGACGGCGACCGAGGGGGCCGGCGCGGCGCTCTGGCCGACGCCCGCCGACGAGGCCCGGGTCGCGGCGACCGTGCCCGCCGGGCGGCTGGCGACCGTCGAGGAGGTCGCGTGGTGGACGACGGCGCTCTGCTCGCGCTACGCGGGCTACATCACCGGCGAGAACCTCGTGATCGACGGCGGCCACTGGCTCGAGCAGGAGGGCTACATGCCGGCGCTGCAGCCGCCGCCCTCGGCGTGAGCGGGTTGCCTCAACTACGTCTCGCCGCGCGCCGATGCCCTTGCATACGTTCCCTCCCCGCGCTCGAGAGCGTCGAGTCGCGCGAGCCACGGCGCGGCACGCAGGTCGTCGAAGATCGTTCGCGCCTCGGGGATGAGCGCCGCGGCATCCTGGTCTCGCCCGTTGTGGGAGAGCCATTCAGCGTATTCGAGCAGGGTGACCGCCAGCCAGAACGGCGTCCCCAGGTCGCGGAGCTCCGCGGCGCCCGTGCGAAAGCGTTCGTCCACACCCTCGTCGATCCCGCGCTGCGCGTCGAGCCGCGCCCGCAGCCGCAGACCATGGGCGCGCAGGAACGGCGTCAGCTCGCCGGGGCGCATATGCTCGATGATGCCGAGCAACTCATCTGCGGCGGCAACGTCGCCGCAGTCCAGAGCGGCGGCGATGGCCTCGATCAGTCCCAGCTTGATCACGCTCATCATGCCCAGCTCGTGGCGCGTCTCCACCGCCGATCTGGCGGCAACAAGCGCCTCGCCGGCCTGTCCACCCGCGTGCAGCAGGAGAGCCCGTGCGTAGTCGTGGAACGCACGCCACTCGACGTCAGACTGAATGTGTTCCGCCACCACGTCGAGGATCGTCTGGGCCTCGGTGAGGCGCCCACGGGCGACTTCCACCTCGACCATATCCACCGCTGCGCGTATCACGGTGGCCGGGCGTTCCGCCGCGCGCGCGGTGGCGTCGTCCCAGCGTCCGAGTATCAGCAGCCGTTGAATATGGCTCGTGGTGAGGAACTCCTCGAGGCGGCGGTCACCGATTCGCCGGGCCTGGTCGAGCCCCCGCTCGTTGACCTCCAGTGCCTCCGCAAACCGATCCTGGTCGGCGAGCACCTCAGAGAGGTTGTTGTACGCCCGCAGGCCGGCGATCGACAGGTCGTTTTCCAACGCCAGCGCCAACGCGTGCTCTGTCAGGATCCGGGCCTCCACGGGTCGGCCCTTCGAGACCAGCACGAACGCCTTGGTCTGCAGGGCGTTTGCGAGCAGATCGGGCATCCCGAATGCCTCGGCGATCGAGAGCGCGAGCTCGAGCGGCTCGGCCGCTGCGTCAACCGAGCCGGTGAGAAACTGCGCGCGTCCGAGCTCGTGCGCCAGCAGGCCGACCTGCTCCTCCAGACCGTCCTCCCCTGCGAGCACGCTGAGCGCTGCCTCCATTCGCGGGAGGGCATCCACGGACCGGCCCGCGATGATGTCGACATCCGCAAGGCGCGCGGCGACCTGCGCAGCCGATCGGCGGTCGCCGTCGGCCTCGAAGAGGCTCATGGCCGCATCGAGGTGCGTGCGCGCCTCGTCAACCGCCCCGCGCACCGTCGCCGCACGGCCGGCTCGTTCGTGCAGAGACGCCTGCTCCGGTCCGGGGTCGCCCAGGTCGATCGCCTGCTCGAAGTACCGCTGCGCTTCGACGCCGGCGGCGAGTGATGCTGCCCGGTCACCTGCGCGAGTGAGCATCGTGCGGGCCTTGGCACGCAGTTCGGAGGCGTCGGATGCGTCGGGATCGGCCCGGAACGCGTCCAGGTAGTGGGCTGCGATCACCTCGACGATGTCGTCCTCCTCGAACCCATCTTCCGAAGTGAGATACGACGCCACGGCGAGGTGGCGGGCCTTGCGGTCGCGCCGGCTGAGCGTCTCGTAGGCCACCCGCTGGACGAGGTCCTGCAGGAAGCCGTACTGGCCGCGCTCGGGGGAGAGCGGATCGGTCTGGATCTGGAGGAACTCCTTGCGCACGAGCGCCCACAGCGTTGCCTCGAGGTCGGCCTCCGTGACGCCGGTGATGGCGGCCAGCGCAGCGGCGGTGAACGTCTTTCCCAGCACCGCGGCGTCCTGCAGCACTCGCCGCTCGTCGGTGCCGGCGGCGTCGAGGCGAGCGGCGATCAGGGCGTGCAGCGTCTCCGGGATTTCGAGCGACCCGATCGGCCCTGCCGGCCGGTAGCTGTCGCCGTCCTGCACCAGCAGGCCCCGGTCGAGCAGCATGCGCACCGTCTCGACGGCGTAGAGCGGGATGCCCTCGGCGCGCTCCAGGATGCGCTCCGTCAGATCGTCGCCGAGGCCGGGTACGAACCCGGCCATCAGAGCCTCCATCGCGGCTCTCGGCAGCGGCTCGAGATACATCGACGTGAACGCCCGCTTGCCGGCGCCCCAACCAGGTCGCCGCTCGGCCAGCTCCGGACGCCCGAGCGTGAGCATGAAGA
>DATCPV010000470.1:0-4140 GCA_036569885.1 Gaiellales bacterium
GACGTCGCCCACATCCTGGGGAAGTCCACAACCGCGGCGATCCCGGCGGCGATCAACGCGGTCATCGGGCCCCGCGTGGAGGTTGCGGTCGTGCTCGGCACCGGCTTCACCGGCAAGCTGGCGGTGTCGGCTCCGTCGCCCACGAAGGCCCAGCACCACACCGGCCTGCCCGCGACGCTCTCACCCACCACCGAATACCGGGCCGACTTCGCCCACGCCCAGAAGGTGCTCAAGTTCCCGATCCTGTATCCCACGGTGGCCCAGAACGCATCGACGTTCTGCCCGTGGGTACCGGTGCCCAGCGGGCCGGGCGTGCTCACCTGCGAGGGCACATCGAGCTCGCCGACCCGTATCTACGGGATCGCCGCCGCGGGGCACGGCTGGAACTCGACCTACGCCGTGTTCCACATGTCAGCCAACTCAGGCGACGCCTACTGGGGCATCGAGGAGACGCGCTACACGGGCGCGCCGCTACTCGCGACGCCCAACGCCACCCGCCACCTGGATGGCCGCACCTACCTCTTCTTCTTCAACGGCAACCACATCCAGACGATCGCATTCATCGAGAACGGCGCGGCCTACTGGGTGCAGAACACCCTACTCGACGATCTGACCGATCCCGAGATGGTCGCCATCGCGCGGTCGCTCAAGCCAGTCCACTAGCAAACTAGCCGTCGAGAAACGCGCCCACGAGGCGGTCGAACTGGGCGGGCTGCTCCATGTTCGGCACGTGGCCGGCATCCGGGATCGACTCGAATCCGACGTTCGGGAGCGTCCGCACAAGCTGGTCGGCGATCGCGTGGATGTCGGGCTGGTCTTCGGCGCCGACGAGCACCAGCGTCGGCTGCTCGATCTCGGCCAGTCGATCGGCGAGGTCGGGAGCAACCGGCCGCTCCTCGGCCTGCTCCCATGTCGGCAGCTGCAACTCGAAGGCGTGCTTCTGCATCTCGTGGACGCGATCGCGGACAGACGCGTCAACCTGGTCGGGTGACCGGCGCGGACCGACCACCCAGAAGCACACGTTGAGCTCGGCGGCGGCATCGAGATCGCCGCGCTCGAGGGCGAGATCCTCGGCGGTGAAGAACTCCCGCGCCTCCGGCGACCAGTCGTGGCCGGGCAGCCCGGAGCCGACCACAACGAGCCCCGACACCCGCGTCGGCTCGACCAGTGCGACTTCGAGCGCCACCCGGCCTCCCAACGACACCGCGACCAGCGCTGCACGCTCGATCCCGGCGGCATCCATGACGTCGAGCAGGTCGCGCGCGCTCGAGTACGGCTCGGGCGGAAGCGGCGAGCGGCCGTAGCCGCGCATGTCGTAGCGCAGCAGCCGGCGCCCGCTTGCAAGCGATTGCCACTGGTGGTCCCACATGCCGCTGTCGCAGATACCGGCATGGACGAACACCACCGCCGGCCCCTCCCCGGCCACCTCGTGATGGAGCGCCATCGCTGCAGAGGTTACTAGGTGGAGTAGGTCACCTTATCGACGGTCTCGTGGATGCCCTCTTCCCACGTCTTCTGGTGGGGGCCGCCCTCGATCAGGAGCGCGTCCTCGACGTCCAACCGGTCGACGTCCCCGGCGTACCCGCGGGCGCCGCCGACCGACGTGAACTCGACCACAGCGATGAATTCGTTGGGATCGTCGATCGAGCGCGCGATCCAGTGGCCGACGGCGCCGTGGCGGATCCGCGCCGGCTCGTGCCTGTCGAACGCCGCCTTCCAGCTCTCGAAGCTCCCTCCCCGGAATCGGATCACGAACTCGGCATGTCCGGATGGTGCCATCAGTCGCCCTCCCTTGGGTGATTGGACTGCGGAATCTTGCCAGCGCCGGCGGCGAGGACGCCCACCACCTGGAACCAGGCCGGCTCGGGCTGGAGGTTCTCCTCGACCCGCATCCCCAGCCTGCGCATGACGCCGATCGAGGCAACGTTCTCGCGCTCGGTGGTGGCCACGACCCGCGCGAGGTGCAGCTCGGCGAATGCATGGTCGATGAGCGCAGCCGCGGCCTCGGATGCCACCCCGCGGCGGCGATGCGACGGGGCGACGGCCCAGTACAGGCCCACCTCCGGCCGGTACCGCCCGCCGGGCTCCGGCCACGATGGCAGCAGGCCGAACGGCCCGAGCGAGGGCACCAGACCGACCAGGCCGACCAGGCGGCCTGACTCGCGCAGCACCACGCCGCGCTCGCCGTACGGCGGCTGGCGCAGCTCTGCCAGCTGCTCGTATCCGAGGGTCGTCCACCGCAGCCACCGCTCGCGGTCGTCGCCGATCAGCTGCTCGACCGCCGCGACGTCGCCGGCAACCAGCTCGCGGACGGTCAGCCGAGCGCTCTCGAGCGGCGGGACACGCACGCGCGCACCCTACTCCCTCGGTATGTTCCTCCGCATGCGCGCCGGACGGGTGATCACGGTGGTGGGCTGCCACGCCGGAGGCGAGATCGGAAACGTCGTCACGGGCGGCGTGCTGCCCCCGCCGGGAGCCACGGTATTCGAGCAGATGCAGGCGCTGCGGCGCGACGGCGACGGGCTGCGGCAACTGCTGCTGCACGAGCCCCGCGGGAGCGTCGCCTGCCACGCGAACCTGGTAGTGCCCGCCACCCGTCCCGATTGCGACGCAGGCTTCATCATCATGGAGCCGACCGAGTATCCGCCGATGTCGGGGTCGAACACGATCTGCACGGCGACCGTGCTGCTCGAGACCGGCATGGTCGAAATGCGCGAGCCCGAAACGACGCTGCGACTCGAGGCTCCCGGGGGCGTGGTCGAGGTGCGCGCTGAGTGCCGGGACGGCCGTTGCGAGAGCGTCGAGCTCGTCAACGTGCCCTGCTTCGCCGGCGTGCTCGACGCGCCGATCGAGGTCGAAGGCCTGGGCACGATCACGGTCGACGTCAGCTACGGCGGCATGTGGTACGCCATCGCCGACGCCCACGCGCTCGGGTTTGCGATCGAGCCGGGCGAGGCCCGCGACCTGTCGCTCGCCGGAGAGCGCATCCGGGCGGCTGCGCGCGATCAGCTCGAGTGCGTCCACCCGGACAATCGCGACATCGCAGGCGTCAGCATCGTGCAGATCGCCGGGCCCTGGCAGGGCGTCGGGGAGGCGAGCCGAAACGCGGTCGTTGTCGCGCCCGGGCGCCTCGACCGCTCGGCCTGCGGCACTGGCCTGTGCGCGCGGATGGCGGCCCTGCACGCCCGGGGTCTGATGCGGGTGGGCGACGGGATGACCCACTGCTCCGCGATCGGGACGACGTTCGCGGGCCGGATCGTGGCGGATACGCAGGTGGGCGACGGCCGGCCGGCGATCGTACCGGCGATCCGCGGCAGCGCCTGGATCACCGGCATCTCGCAGCTCCTGGTCGACCCCGCCGACCCGTTCCCCGAGGGCTACGTGCTGTCCGACACGTGGGGCGTGAGCGGCCGTGACGATGGGCGGCAATGGTAGATTCGCCGCACTCTTGGCGCTGATCAACCCATTCCTGAGCGAGGGCACGTGGTTGCGCTGCGCGCTGCACGCCCACACGACCCGCTCCGATGGCGAGCTCCAGCCCGAGTCGCTCGTCGACCACTACGCCCGGGCCGAGTGGGATGCGCTTGCGGTCACCGACCACTGGACGATCACCGAGCCGCCGCCGCGTCCCGACATGGTGCTTCTGCGTGGCATCGAGCTGACGTGCCGGACGACATCCGGCGGCTGGGTGGACGTGCTCGTCTACGGCCTCGAGCGCGAGCCCGACGTCGATCCCGACGACGAGCGCACCTACCCCGACCTGCCCGATGCGATGGCGTTCGTGGCCGAGCATGGCGGCGTCGCATACGTTGCCCACCCCTACTGGAGCGGGGCGCCGATGAACGAGATCGCCCCGCTCGAGGCCGTTGTGGGCATCGAGGTGTGGAACGCCGGATGCGAGCTCGAGAACGGGCGTGGCCTCTCGACGGTGCACTGGGACATGCTGCTCGACTCGGGCCGGACGACCTTCGCCGTCGCCTGCGACGACACCCACTATGCCGGCTTCGACTCGGGCTACGCCTGGACAATGGCGCGGGCGGCGGAGGCGACGCCGGCGGCGCTGCTCGAGGCGCTTCGCACCGGCGCCTGCTACGGCTCGACCGGCCCTCGGCTGGACGCGGTCGAGCCCGTGGCAGGAGG
>DATCPV010000471.1:0-1998 GCA_036569885.1 Gaiellales bacterium
CCTCGGCCCATTGCGATCACGACGAGCCGGTGGCGCTCGCCGAGCAGGCGGGCCAGGTGACCGCAGACAGCCGTCTTGCCAATGCGCTTGCCGGTGCCGATGACGGCGATCGCGGGCACGCCGGCCGGCGCTTGGGGAGGCGGCCAGAACTCGAAGTCGGAGCCGCGGTAGGAGAGCCCCGCCGCCAGCGCCCGGTTGATGAGCCGGAAGCGGTCGGCCTCGCTCAGCACCGGCTCGTCATGATCGCGATGGGCCGCGGCGGCCCCGAGCTGCCGGAGCTGCTCGACGGCGCCGCCGACCCGCCGTCCGTTGACGACCTTCTGCGGCGCTCGCGAGCGGGCGAGCATGCGGCCTCGGACTTTCTCGAGGATGCCGTTCTCGCCCGCGTCACCGTGGTCGGGGCTCGCCGCTGCGGGGGTGGGATGGCCGGGGCGCCGTTCCTCTCGAACGTCGAGCGGGCGGTGGCCCTTGCCCGTGAGCGCGATCCCGAGCTCCTGCTGCTCGAGGGCTCGGGTGCCGCGCTCCCGCCGGTGGCCGCCGACCGCACCGTGCTGGTCACGTCGGCCGTGCGACCGGCCGAGGCGCTGCGGGCCGGCCTCGGCCCCTACCGGGTGCTGGTGTCCGACGTGGTCGTGATCACCATGAGCGAGCCGCCGCTGGCCGATGCCGGCCAGGTCGAGTCCGTGCGCGCGACGGTGCGCGACCTGAAGCCGGATGCCACCGTGATCGCCGCCGTGATGCGGCCGTGCCCGGTCGAGCGGGTCGCGGGCGAGCGCGTCGCGCTGTTCACCACGGCCGAGAGCGCGATCCATCCCCGGTTGGCCGAAGATCTGTCCGACGAGCACGGCGCCGAGGTGACCGCCGTCGTCGGCTCGCTGAGCGACCGCGCCGCGCTGCTGGCCGACCTGGACTCGCCGGGCGTGCTTGCCGCGCAGACCTACCTGATCGAGATCAAGGCGGCCGCGATCGACGTCGTGGCCGAGGCGGCTGCCGAGCGGGGGGTGCGGGTGGTCTTCTGCGACAACCGGCCGCGGTCGCTGGCCGGGGAGCCCGACCTCGACGCGGTCGCGCTCGATCTGGCCGCAGGGGTGGTGGCGGTCGGTGCCTAGACCGGGGTTCCCCAAGCCGAGGCGTCCGGCCTGGCTGCGCCGGGAGCCGGCGGCCACGCCCCCGTCCGCGCCGCCCGCTCGCGAGCCCCGCATTGCGGCGCGCCGCGGCGCGCCGATGCCCTTCTCGAAGGGCCGGATGGCACAGGCGCTCGTGCTCGCGGGCGCCGATCCCGAGCGCGCCTACCAGCTTGCGATGCGGATCGAGCGCGAGGTGACGGGCACCGGCGCCGAGGAGATCCCCATCGACCAGCTGCACGGCATGGTCGAGGAGGTGCTGGCCCGCGAGGAGGGCCCGGCGCTGGTCTCGCGTTACCACGGCTGGCGCGAGGTGCTGCGGCTCGATCGCCCGCTGATGCTCGTGATCGGCGGCGCGACCGGCACCGGCAAGAGCACGCTGGCGACCGAGATCGCCTACCGGCTCGGCATCAGCCGCATCACCTCGACCGACGTCATCCGCCAGGCGATGCGGGCGTTCTTCGCCCCGGAGCTGATGCCCGAGCTGCACTACTCGTCGTTCGACGCGGCCGAGGGGCTCAAGGTGCCGTGGCCCGATCCCGACGACGAGGACAGGGCGCTCTACGGCTTCATCCAGCAGGCCGGGCAGGTGGCCGTGGGCGCGAATGCCGTGGTCGAGCGGGCGGTGCTCGAGGGGCTCTCGACCGTGATCGAAGGCGTGCACGTCGTCCCGGGCCTCGTGACCGCCGAGCAGCACGCGGCGGCGGTCGTGGTGCAGCTGATGCTTGCGATCACCGACGAGGACAGCCACCGGTCGCACTTCTTCTCACGCGGCTCGGAGCCGGGGGGCCTGCGGTCGATGGACCGGTACCTGCGCCGGTTCGGCGAGATCCGCCGGATCCAGGAGTACCTGGTCGCGCGGGCCGAGCAGAAG
>DATCPV010000472.1:0-5095 GCA_036569885.1 Gaiellales bacterium
GCCTCGTGACTCACCGGCTCGATGCTCGCATCGTCCTCGAGGCCGACGTCGTAGTCGGTGATCAGCGAGACGTTGGCGTAGCAGAGCCCGAGCTCGCGGGCCAGTCAGCCCTCGGGGTAGGCGGTCATGTTGATCACGCCCCAGCCCATCGCCGAGAACCAGCGGCTCTCGGCCCGGGTCGAGAAGCGCGGCCCCTGGATGACGACCACCGTGCCGCCCTCGCGGATGTCGAGCCCCTGTTCGCGCCCGGTCTCGAGCAGGATCCGGCGCAGGTCGGAGCAGTACGGGTCGGCGGCCGAGACGTGTGTCGTCACCGGTCCGTCGTAGAACGTGTCGCAGCGGCCGCTTGTGCGGTCGACGAACTGATCGCAGACCACGAACGTCCCGGGTGGCAGGTCGGGGTCGAGGCTGCCAGACGCGCATGGGCCGATGATCCGGCGCACGCCCAGCTCGCGCATCGCCCAGAGGTTGGCACGGTAGGGCACCGCGTGCGGCGGCAGCTGATGGTGGCGGCCGTGGCGGGGCAGGAACGCCACCCGCGTGCCGCCGACGTCCCCGATCGTGAAGCGGTCGGACGGCGATCCGTAGGGCGTATCGACCGTGACCTCCTCGGCCGAGTCGAGGAACGAGTAGAACCCCGACCCGCCGAAGACCCCGATCTCAGCCGCCCCGCTCACACATCCCCGCCGGGCGTCCAGATCTTGGGCCGCTCCGGGGTCACCGGGCGTGGCGCCTCCTTGGCGGGCGTCTCGGCGGCCGGCTCCTCCGCGGCGCCGGAGGACTCCGCGGCCGGCGTCGGCGCCGGCCCGGCCACCGCATCCGCATAGGCCAGCTGGAGCTCGGACAGCGCCGATCGCAGCGTGGTCAGCGACTGCTCGTCGAGCACCTGCTCGAGCACCGGCACGAGCGCCCGCACCGTCTCGATCGCAAGCTTCGTCTGGTCGAGATCGCGCTCGTCTCCCCCACCGCCCAGAAGGCCCGTGCGCCGGTAGCCGACGTCGAAGACCGTCTGCACCAGCGACACGACGACGTCCTGCACGGGCACCGTGCGCATGAATTCCGCGGCCGCCTCCTGGGCGGTCTGCTCGGCATCGCTCATCCCGTCTCCTCCTCCCTCACCGCAAGCCATTCCATGACCGATTCACGCGTCCGCTCGACGGCGTGCGGCCACACCGCCTCCACCTCCGCCCCCGCCACGAGGTCGGCGGCGTACTGCTCCGCGGCGGTCGGCCCGAAGAGCGGGGTCAGATGAGGCGTGATGCCGAGCTCTGAAGCGACCTCGGACACCTCCTCCACCAGCCCCTCGAGCCGCTCGCGCGCCGGCATCGACCGGCCGGCGTCGAGATCGATCAGCTCGCCGGACATGCCCCACCGGATGGCCCGCCACAGGTTCTCCTCGAGCAGCCTGCCCGGGTGCGCCGGCAGCGGCCGGCCCTCGTCGTAGCTGCGCGCGTAGTGCGCCGAGAGCGCCACCATGAGACCGGAGAGCGCCACCGCCCGGTCGAACTCGGGCTGGGCGTCGCAGATGCGGATCTCGACCGTCGGAAACGCCTGGTGGGGGCGAACGCTCCACCAGATCTCCGTGTGCTCGCGGATCGAGCGGGTCGCGATCAGGAAGCGTACGAAGGCGGCGTAGTCGTCCCAGTCGGCGAACCGGTCGGGGATCCCGCAGCGGGGAAAGAACCGGGTGAAGATCTGCGTCCGGGTCGAATGCAGATGGGTGTGCCGGCCCTCGAGCCACGGTGAGCTGCACGATGCCGCCAGGAGCTCGGGCAGCACCGAGCGAAGGGCGCCCGCGACCGCAATCGCCCGGTCGGCCCCGCGGATGCCGGTATGGACGTGAATGCCGAAGGTGTTGTTGCGCCAGGCCACGTAGCGCAGCGTCGACTCGACCAGGTGGTAGTGGGGCGTGTCGATGACGGACTGGTCCTGCCAGCGCGCGAACGGATGCGTCCCGGCGGCCGACAGGCGGTAGCCGAGCCGCTCGGACACCGCCAGCAGGTCGGCCCGCCGCCGCGCCAGCGTCTCGGCCGCCTCGGCGAACGACTCGCACCGGCCCGTGCGCACCTCGACCTCCGAGCGGATCAGCTCACCGGCCACCATGTCCGCGAGCGGGCCGGTGCGTGCCGCGGCGTCGATGCGCTCGAAGCCGGCGACCATGTTGAGGCCCGCCGGCTCGAGGATGGCGAACTCCTCCTCGATGCCGATCGTGAAGTCGTCGCCGGACTCGAATGCCGCACGGGCGGCGTCGAGCGCAGCCAGCGGGTCGGTGATCTTGGGTGACTCGCCCATCGGCCGACGGACGATACCCGCTGTGGTGTTATCCCGGCAGGTGCGCCGCCACCCGTGCCCGCAGGTCCTGGGACGAGAACGGCTTGGTGATGTAGTCGTCGGCGCCGAGGCGC
Source organism: Gaiellales bacterium (assembly GCA_036569885.1). Lineage (GTDB taxonomy): Bacteria > Actinomycetota > Thermoleophilia > Gaiellales > JAICJC01 > JAICJC01. The sequence continues at coordinate 2,406 of DATCPV010000472.1, forward strand.
ATGCCGGTCTGGATGTCGTCCTCGGTGGCCCGGGCCGTCAGCATGATCACCTTGAGGTCGCGGCCGCGCTCGTCGGAGCGCAGCTCACGCAGGACGTCCCAGCCGCTGCGGCGCGGCATCACCACGTCGAGCAGGCACACGTCCGGCCGGCGGTCGTACACCGACTCGAGGGCGCCCTCGCCGTCGGTCGCGGTGCGCACGTCGTACCCCTCCAGCTCGAGCCGGAACTGCACCAGCCGCAGGAGGTGCGGCTCGTCCTCGGCCACCAGCACCGTGTAGCGCTCATCGCTCATCGCGTTCTCCTTGTCCGGGCGCCGGTTCCAGCGGCACCATTACCGTCACCGTCGTGCCCCGCCCCAGGGCCGAATCCACCTCGAGGCGGCCGTCGTGGGCATCGACGATGCCCTTGCAGATCGCAAGCCCGAGACCCGTGCCGGGAATCGCCCGCTCGAGGGCGTTGCCGGCCCGGAAGAACCGCTCGAAAAGCCGCTTCCGATCGTCGTCCGCGATCCCGATGCCGGAGTCGGACACGCGCAGCACCGCGTGGTCGCCCGCGACCGCGAGCGACACGCCCAGCCGGCCGTCGTCGGGTGTGAACTTGATCGCATTTGAGACCAGGTTCGTCAGCACCTGCGAGATGCGGTCGGGGTCGACGACCGCGGTGAGAACCCCGTCGGGGATGGCCACGTCGAGCCGCTGGCGGCGCGCGCTCACCGCCGGCGCGTGGATCTGCATGTTCTCGCACACGAGCGCGCACAGGTCGGTCGGCTCGGGGCGGACGACCACGCTGCCACTCTCGAGCCCCGACAGCGTGAGCAGATCGTTGATCAGCGTCAGGAGGCGACGCGCGTTGTGGTCGATGATCTCGAGGAACTCCTCCTGGTCGGGCGTCATCTCCCCCACCTCGCCGTTGACCAGGATGTCGGTGTAGCCGAGGATCGAGGACAGCGGGGTGCGCAGCTCGTGTGAGACGCTCGACACGAAGTCCGACTTGAACTGGTCGGACAGCCGCAGCGCCTCGACCTGCTGGGCCAGGGCGGTGTTGAGCTCGTCGAGCCGGGCGAGGATGTCCACGCGCTCGACCGCGACGGCCGCTTCGGCCGCAAACAGCCCCACGACGGCCGCGGCCCGGTCGGAGATCAGCGCCACGTGCCGGTCCCACGCCACGAGCAGGACGCCGACGGGGTCGCCGTCGCGCAGCACCGGCTGCCACAGGGCGGTGACGAGGCCCGTCGCCTCGACCAGCTGCGGCGAGACGCCGCCGTGGGTCGAGAGATCGGCGAAGAACGGCTCACGGGAGTTGAACACCTGGGCCGTGGCCGAGCTCGAGTGGTCGATCGGCACGAGCAGCGGCTGGCAGTGGGCGCCGGCCATTGCGGTCGACACGAGGTTGCCGCTCCCGTCGGGCTCCATCAGCACCGCCATGGCGCCGTCGCAAACCTCGAGGGCGGCCTCGCAGATGGCAAGCCGGGCGGACGTTGCGTCGGCCGTCCGCGGCAGCCGCCGGGCCACCTCGGCAACGACGGTGAGGTCGGCTGCGTACTGGAACGCGAGCACCCCGGCCTCCTCCTCGGCCACGCGCCGATCGGTGACGTCGCGGAGCGTGAGCAGCCCGCGCTCCTCGCCGTCCTGGACAATGCTTCGTGCGGTGGCCTCGAGGTAGCGTGAGTCGCCCGACTTGGTCACGCCGATCAGCTCGAACCGGTCGTCTCCGCCGGCGCGGATGCGCTCGGCGAGGACCGCACGCTCGGCCGCGGCGGCCAGATCCGCAACGGTCAGCCGATGCGCCTCCTCGACGGTGTAGCCGAACGTGGCCCGAAACGCCGGATTGACGTCGACGATGCGGCCGTCGACATGCGCCACCAGCGGCTCGAACGCCGCCTCCCAGAGCGTCCGGAACGGGTCGGCCGCAAAGTCGCCACGGCGTCGCCGCAGGGGAGCGGGAAGCCGGCGCAGTCCGCGGGTGGCGGAGGCGTTCACAAGCGCCCCTATCGGCGCGTCTGGGTGCTCCCTTGAGCCTCGGTGAGCAGGCGGCGGGCGATGCGCTCCCAGCTCCATTGCGCCACCACCGCCTCCCGGGCGAGTGCGCCCAGGCGGCGGCGCTCGGCGGCGGGCAGCCCGAGCAGTGCGTCGAGCCGCACCGCCAGGTTGGCGGCGCTGCCGTCGAACGTGACCCCGGCCTCCCCCAGACCAGCCGCGACCTCGGCCAGGCCCGAGTGGTCAGACACGATCGGGATGACCCCGCACGAGGCCGCCTCGGCCGCGACCATCCCGAACGCCTCCGGCAGCACCGACGGGACGACCACCGCGTCGGCCAGGGGCACCAGCCGCTGCAGCTGGGCGTGATCCATGGCGCCCGTGAACACGACGCCGGCCGGCGCCCGCGCCTCGAGCTCGGCCCGCGCATCCCCAAAGCCCACGACCACGAGCCCGACGCCGGGATGGCGCGGTCCGACCTCGCGCCACGCGTCGAACAGCAGGTGGACGCCCTTCTGCCGCATCAGCTTGCCGAAGTAGAGGACGAAGCGCCCGAGCCCCGCGAGGCGGGCCGCGGCACCTGCATCGGCAGCCCGCTCGGCCGGGCTGGCCCCCTCCGCCCGGTCACCGGCTGCAAGCAGCCGCACCAGCTCCTCGAGCGACCCGCGCTCCGGCGCAAACTCGCCGGTGTCCACCCCCGGCGGCACGATCCG
>DATCPV010000473.1:0-5697 GCA_036569885.1 Gaiellales bacterium
CCCCTGGGCACGGCGTTCACCGTTTCGGTGGAGGCGCGGACCGGGGTGTCGACCGGGATCTCGGTCGGCGACCGGGCGCACACGATCCGCGTGGTGATCGACCCCGCGACGAAGCCGACGGACCTCGTGCAGCCCGGCCACATGTTCCCGCTGCGTGCCCGTGGCTACGGCGTGCTCGAGCGGATGGGGCAGACCGAGGCGTCGGTCGACCTCGCCCGCCTCGCCGGCCTCACGCCCGCCGGCGTCATCTGCGAGATCATGAACGACGACGGCACGATGGCCCGCGTCCCCGACCTGGTCCAGTACTGCGCCCACCACGGGCTGAAGATGATCACCGTCTCCGACCTTGTCGCCTACCGCCGCCGCACCGAGCGCCTGGTCGAGCGAATCGCCGTGGCCGACATGCCCACCAAGTACGGCCCGTTCGCCGCCTACGGATACCGGTCGGTGATCGACGGCCAGCAGCACGTCGCGCTCGTCTGCGGCGAGGTGGACGGCCAGCCCGACGTGCTGGTGCGCGTCCACTCGGAATGTCTGACCGGCGACGTCTTCGGCTCGTTTCGCTGCGACTGCGGCGACCAGCTCGAGCGGGCGATGTCGCAGATCGCCCAGGCCGGCCGCGGGGTGCTCCTGTACCTCGCCCAGGAGGGCCGCGGGATCGGGCTCCTGAACAAGCTGCGGGCCTACGAGTTGCAGGAGCACGGCATGGACACGGTCGATGCCAACCTCCATCTCGGCTTCCCCGTCGACTCCCGCGACTACAGCGTCGGCTACCAGATCCTCGCCGACCTCGGCCTGACGTCGATCCGGGTCCTGACCAACAACCCGCGCAAGCTCGAGGGCCTTGACGGGTACGGGCTGACGATCACCGAGCACCTGCCGATCGAGGCCGAGCCGAACACGTTCAACGCCGACTATCTGCGCACCAAGCGGCAGCGGATGGGCCACATCCTGCACCACCAGGGACTGCGGCTGGAGGGCGACGACGCTCCGGAGCGGCCGCGTTGAGCGAGCAGGGGGCGGGGACACTGCGCGCGCCCGAGGGCTGCCACGCGGTCGAGCTGCGGCCGCTGGCGGAGATGGCCGTCGCCGTGGTTGCCTCCCGTTACAACGCCGACGTCGTGCAGCGGCTGCTGGACGGTGCTGTGGAGCGGCTCGTCGAGCACGGCGTCTCCCGCGACCGGATCACGATCGCGTTCGTCCCCGGGGCGTGGGAGCTGCCGCTGGCCTGCAGGCGCCTGGCGGAGGCGGGGGGCCACCATGCGGTGATCGCGCTCGGCTGCGTCGTTCGCGGGGATACGCCGCACTTCGAGTACGTGTGCCGCGAGGCTTCGCGGGGCGTCATCCAGGCCTCGCTCGATACCGGCCTTCCGGTCAGCTTCGGACTGCTGACCACCGACAACCTCGAGCAGGCCGAGGAGCGCGCCGGGGGCAGCGCGGGCAACAAGGGGGCTGAGGCAGCCGACGCGGCGGTCGTGATGGCGCAGCTGATGCGCGCACTGTCGCGCGGCCACCGCCGCGTGTGAGTCCGACCCGGCTGCTGGTCACCGGCGGCTCGGGCTACCTGGGCGCTGAGCTCGTCCGGCAAGCGACCGCCGCCGGTTGGAGCGCCGCGGGTACGAGCTTTCGCAGCCCGGGGCCGCTGGCGCTCGACGTGCGCGATCGGGCCGCGGTCTTCGCCGTGATGGCTGCGCTGCGGCCCGACTGCGTCATCCACACCGCCTATCTCCAGGACGGACCGGACGTGTGGGCCACGAACGTCGACGGCACCGCCAACGTGGCCGAGGCGGCGGCCGCCGCGGGGGCGAGGCTCGTGCACCTCTCGACCGACCTCGTCTTCGACGGCCGGGCCGGGCCGTACGGCGAAGAGGATCCCATTGCCCCCGTGCTCGAGTATGGCCGCGCGAAGGCCGCGGCCGAACGGGCGGTGACGGCCGCCCATCCCTCGGCCATCGTCGTGCGGACGTCGCTCATCTACGGCGGAGAGGAGCTCTCCGGCCACGAGCGCCGCATCCTGGAGGTGGCCGACGGCGCCGCCGACTTCGCGTTCTTCACCGACGAGCTGCGCTGCCCCGTGCGGGTCTCCGATCTCGCCGGCGCGCTCGTCGCCCTCGTCTCGACCGACGCCGCCGGGCCCCTGCACCTGGCGGGCGCCGACGGGGTCAGCCGGTACGAGTTCGCCTGCCTGGTCGCGGCAGCACACGGCCGTCCGACGGCGCACCTGCGGACGACGACAAGCGCCGAGACGGCACCGCAGCGACCCCGCGACTGCCGGCTCGACAGCGGCCGGGCGGCGGTGCTGCTTGGCGCCGCGCTGCCGGGCGTGCGGGCCGTGCTGGGCTCGCCGAGATCTTGAGGCCGCGGGAATGCCAATTGGCGCCCGCTGCAAGTGTCAATTGGCCTTAACCCGCCCATCCGTCAGCCGAGAAGCCTGGTCACGATGTCCAGGCCGCGGGACTCGAGCCGTTTCGGTGGAGGCGGGAGGATCAGCGTGGCGATCCCCGCCGCTGCAGCGCCTCCGTCGTGGGAGGCGCGGTCGCCCACCATCAGCGCATGCTCCGGACGCACCGCAAGCGCGTCGAGCGCGAGCGTGAACATGCGCGGATCGGGCTTCTGGATGCCGTGCTCGAACGACAGAACCCGGGCATCGAAGAGGTCGGCGATGCCGTGCTGCGCGAGCACCGGGCGCAGGTCCAGGTGAAAGTCGCTGATGAGGGCGATCGCCACGCCACCGGCATGGATCTCTCGTAGGACAGGGTCGGCATCAAGATAGAGGGGGTGGTTGGCCGGGTCACCGTCGAGCCCGTACAGCGCCTCGGCCATGTCCGCATCGAGCCCATGCCGGGCGAACACCCGCAGAGTTTCCTCGCGGTGCCGCGCCGCCGACGCGTCGATGTCGGGTAGGTCGCCGGCCTCCTCGAGCGCTGCCCCAGCCGCTGCCAGCGCACGTGCCGTCGCCAGGCGACCGATCGATTCGAACGCGTGCTCAGCCCACCAGCCCGGTGGCGGACAGTGGGCCAGCGTCCCCCGCCAGTCGAAGAGGACGGCTCGGCGCGGGTTCACGGGCGGAGTGTGCCACGTCCGGCACCGCTTCGAAATCGCTCAACATTCCAATTGGCAATGTCTGCGTTGGCCAATTGGGATTTTGGAGTATCGGCATAAGACCCTTCGGCGTGGTCCGAGCTCTGGCGAGCTGGTCTCGTTGTCCACCAGCCGTTGCGGCATCCGTCTCGGATCTGCTCTTCGGCCTCGATAGCGCGACCGTCCCTATGGCCCAAGCCGCTCCACAACCCAGGCCTCCTCCTCGCGGCGGTAGCGGAAGCGGTCGTGGAGGCGGTCGTCGCCGTGCTGCCAGAACTCGTACGCGGCGGGGACGAGGCGCAGGCCGCCCCACTCGTCGGGCCGGCGCACCTTGCCGTCGGGGTGGCGGGCGGCCAGGCCGGCCACGGCGTCCTCGAGCACGGCGCGGCTCTCGACCGGCCGGCTCTGCGGCGAGGCGGCGGCGCTCAGGCGGCTTCCCGGCGCACGGGTGGCGAAGTAGGCGTCCGACTCGGCCGCGTCGATGCGGTGGACGGCACCTTCGATGCGCACCTGGCGGCCGAGCGGCTGCCAGTGAAACAGCAACGCCGCGCGCGGGTTCTGCGCGATCTCCTGCCCCTTGCGGCTGAAGTAGTTCGTGTAGAAGACAAACCCGCGCTGGTCAAAGCCCTTCATCAGCACCATCCGTGCCGAAGGCGCGCCGGACGGCGTGGCCGTTGCGAGCGCGACCGCCTCGGGCGCCGTCATCGCGTCGGCAGCTTGCGTGTACCACAGCGCGAACTGGCGCAGCGGGTCAGGGTCGAGGTCGGCTCGGCGCAGGCCGGCGCGGCTCACACGGCCTTCTGCACCTTGCCGCCCTTCAGGCAGCGGGTGCAGACGTAGGCCCGTGTCGGCGAGCCGTCAAGCATGATCCGGATGTGCTGCAGGTTGGGGTTGAAACGGCGTTTCGTCGCAACCATGGAGTGGCTCCGATTGTGGCCGAACCCCGGCTTCTTGGCACAGATCACGCATACTCTGGACACGGCCGCGGAGTATAGATGATGAATTCGCCGCCCCGACGCAACCAGGAGGGGCGAACGAGCGTCTGAACGGGTGATGGTGCACGTGTCGGTCAGTGCTGCCCGAGCGGCGTCCCCCACGGGCACGCCCGGCTCCGTCTCGTTCGCCGATGAGGTCATCGCCCAGATCGTCGGCCTGACGGTGCTGGAGTGCTACGGCGTCGTCGGGATGGCCGCGACCAGCCTCACCAGGGGCGTCGCGCACCTGCTCAGCCGCGACCGGCTCACGCAGGGCGTCAGCGTGCGGCGCGAGGGCGACGCGCTCGCCATCGACCTCTATGTTGTGGTTGAGTTCGGCCTCAACCTGGCCGAGCTCGCGACCAACCTGCGCTCCCGGGTGAAGTACCAGGTGGAAAAGCTGACCGAGCTCCAGGTGTCGTCGCTCCAGATCCACATCCAAGGTGTGAAGCGCACCGCATGAGCGATGCGCATCGGATCGCGCTCGCCGCGGCCCGCGGTGCGGCGGCCGCAGTCGAGGCCAGCCGCGGCCACCTGAACGACCTCAACGTCTATCCGGTGCCGGACGGCGACACCGGGTCGAACCTGGCGGAGACCGCACGCGAGCTGGCCGACGGCCTCGAAGCGGCGACCGGGGACGGTGTCGCGGCGGTCGCTGTGGCCGCCAAGCGGGCGGTGCTGATGGGGGCGAGCGGCAACAGCGGTGCGATCCTGTCCCAGATCGTCGGTGGCTTCGCCGATGTCGTCGGATCGGCGCCGGCGCTCGACTCCGAGACGCTCGCGCGCGCCCTGCGGTCGGCATCCAACGCCGCCTACCGGCCCGTGCAGGTCCCGATCGAGGGCACGATGCTCACCGTGATCCGCGAGATGGCGGACGCCGCCGAGGGGCAGATCGGCGAGGATCTTGACGCCGCCATCGACGAGGTGCTCGCGGCTGCGGCCCGCTGCGTCGTTCGCACCCAGTCGATGCTCGAAGTGCTGCGCGAGGCGGGGGTCGTCGATGCCGGCGCGGCCGGGCTCGTTGAGTTCTGCCGCGGCGCCGTCGCCGGCGCGCGGGGCGAGCAGATCCACGCTCCGCTCGCGGCGATCGAGCGGCCGCTGAGCATGGAGGCCGTGCACCAGGAGGAGTCACAGTACCGCTACTGCACGTCGTTCCTGCTCGAGGGCGACGCGATCGACCGCGACCGGCTCGAGCGCCAGTTGGTCGAGATGGGCGACTGCCTGCTCGTGGTCGGCGAGGCGCCGATGTGCCGCGTCCACCTCCACACCGACGACCCCGGCGCCGCACTCACCCGCGCGGTCGAGATGGGCAGCATCGACCGGGTTTCGATCGCGAACATGCAGGAGCAGACACGGCAGCGCGAGCAGCGCCTCAGCGCCGCGCCGAAGCTCGTCGCGCTGCCCGGCGGCCGCGCCGATGCTGCGCCCCTCACTGCCGAGAACACGGCCATCGTGCTGGACTCGACCGCCGACCTCCCGCATCCCGAGCGGGAGCACCCCAACTGGCGCATGGTGCCCCTGATCGTGCGCTTCGGCGAGGAGCAGTTCGAGGACTGGGTGGACATGGAGCCCGCGGCCTTCTACCGAAGGCTGCGAGGCGGCGGCCCGCATCCGCAGACCGCGGCGCCGCCCCCCGGCGCGT
>DATCPV010000474.1:0-3263 GCA_036569885.1 Gaiellales bacterium
CAGGCCGGCGTGGTCGGAGCGGGCGGCCAGTGCGCACGCCTCCAGGTCGGGGTGCTCGGAAACGATCTCGAGCGCCTGCGTGCCGATCGAACCGGTCGCGCCGAGGACGGCGACGGATCTCATCCTCTCAGTGTAGGCGGTGCCTCCGCGGAGGCACGTGCGCCAAAGGGGTCTGACCCCGTTTGGCGCAGTTCACCCGCCCAGGGCGGTGATGCTGCGCGGCAGGTCGCCGCGGTCGGCGATCGGGCGTTGCCAGATCACGTGGCCGCTGCGGACGTCCACCACGTAGGCCCGGCCCTCGTCCAGGCCGCGGCCGGGTGCGGCGGTGAAGCCGATGGCCATGTACCGCAGGCGCACGTCGCCGTCCAGACGGTCGCCGAACCACTTCGGCGCGCACTCGTGCAGTCCGGGAGAGACGCCCTCGACCACGGCGATCGCGGTTGCGATCCGCTCGTCCTCCATGCCCTTCTCGACGGGCGAGAACGGATGCAGGAGCCGCATCGGACGGCGTCGGGTGCGCATGCCGTCACTGTACCCCGAACGGTCAGGCGCGGCCGATGGCAAGCGCGACGAAGTACGTCGCCGGCGCCGCCCACAGGAGCGCATCGACCCGGTCGAGCATGCCGCCGTGCGCGCCGAGCAGGTTGCCGGTGTCCTTGATGCCGGCGTCCCGCTTGAGGTACGACTCGAACAGGTCTCCCGCGGGAGCGGCGAACGCCACCGCGAGCCCGAGCTCCAGTGCGTGCAGCGGCGAGAGCGGGTCGCTGTGCGGCTGGTGGTAGAGGGTGAAGAAGACGATCGCAACGCCCGCCACCAGACCCGCCAGCAAGCCCTCGACGGTCTTCTGGGGCGAGATCTGCTCGGCGAGCTTGCGCCGGCCGAAGAGCCGCCCGCCGATGTAGGCGGCGATGTCGGAGCCCCACACCCCCAGGAGCACCGCCAGCAGCAGCTCCCGGCCCCAGCCCGAGGGCCCCGGGATGTCGCGAATGGCCACCAGGAACCCGAATCCGAGCCCGATCCAGACGACGCCGAGCGTCGTCACCGACAGCTGCGCAGCGGCGCTCTGGCGCACCTCCGCCACGGCCGACAGCCAGAAGGCCGCCACCAGCGTCAGCGCCAGCGGTGCGGTCGCCCAGGCGATCCCGCCCTGGTGCACCGCCACCACCACGCCCGCCGCACCGGCCAGGCCGACCGGGGTGAGCGGGCGCAGGTTTCGGGTCATGGCCGAGAACTCGTGCGATGCGATCACGGCGGCCACCGCGGCGGGTACGGCGACGATCCAGCCGCCTCGTGTTGCCGCGTACAGCGCGAGGGCCGCCAGCGGCACCGCCAGGACGATCCGGCCGAGGAGCTGGTTCACCGAGCGCCGAATCGTCGCTGGCGGCCGGCATAGGCGTGCAGCGCGGACTCGAGCTCGGCGGAGCCGAAGTCGGGCCAGAGCGTGGTCGTGAACTCGAACTCCGCGTAGGCCGACTGCCACAGCAGGAAGTTCGACATGCGCATCTCGCCGCTGGTGCGGATGACCAGGTCGGGGTCGGGCATGTCCGGTGCGTACAGGTGCTCGCGCAGCCGCTCCTCGTCCACGGCGGCGGGGTCGACGCCGGCGGCCATCAACTCGCGAACGGCGTGCAGGATCTCGGCCCGGGAGCCGTAGTCGAACACGACCCACAGGTCGAGCCGCGTGTTTGCGGCGGTGCGCTGCTCCATGTCGTCCATCAGGGCTCGCAGCGACTGGGGACAGCGGTCGCGGCGGCCGACGAACCGCACGCGCACGCCCTGGCGGTGCAGGTCGGGGAACTCGCGCTCGATCGTCTCGCCGAACAGGGCCATGAGATCCTCCACCTCCGCCTCCGGCCGGCCCCAGTTCTCAGTCGAGAAGGCGTACACCGCCAGGCTGCGCACGCCGAGGTCGGGCGCCGCCTCGACGGTGCGCCGCAGCGCCCGCGTCCCCGCCCTGTGGCCCGCCAGAAGGGGCAGGCCGCGGCGAGCGGCCCAGCGGCCGTTGCCATCCATGATGATCGCGACGTTGCGGGCGGTGGCGGCTCCCGCCGGCTCCTGCCCCGCACCGGCGCGGCGAAGCCGGCGCATGCTCTGGAGCAGCCGTATCTGCCTTCGCATGACGGTCATCCGCCCGGCTGCGGACCGGTCACACTTCCATGATCTCGGCCTCTTTGGCCTTCAGCGCGGCGTCGATCTGATGGATGTGCTCGTCGGTCTGCTTCTGCAGCCGGTCCTCGGCCCGGTGCACGTCGTCGGAGCCCGTCTCGCCGTTCTTCTCGAGCTCCTTCAGGCGGTGGATGGCGTCGCGGCGGATGTTGCGGGCCGCCACCCGTCCCTCCTCGGCCATGTGCCGTACCTGCTTGACCAGGTCCTTGCGCCGTTCCTCGGTCAGCTGCGGGATCGGGAGGCGGATCACCTGGCCGTCGTTGGCCGGGGTGAGCCCGAGGTCGGACTCGAGGATCCCCCGCTCGATGTCCTTCATGATGCTCTTGTCGAACGGCGCGATCGTGAGCAGGCGCGGCTCGGGCACGCCGATCGTGGCCAGCTGGTTCACCGGCATCTTCGTGCCGTATGCGGTCACCTGCACGCGGTCGAGCAGCGCCGCCGACGCCCGGCCCGTGCGCACGGTGGTGAACTCGTGGCGGGCGTTCTCGACGCTCTTCTCCATTCTGCGGCCGGCGTCTGTGAGCACATCTTCGATCATGTCGCGACCTCCGCAGGGACTCGCGCCGAGATGATCGTACCGATCCGTTCCCCGCGCACGACCCGCTCGATGTTGGCCTCGTCGTCCAGGTTGAACACGTACAGCGGCACCTTGTTGTCCATGCACAGCGAGAGCGCGGTAGTGTCCATCACCTTGAGGCCGCGCTCGATCGCGTCAAGGTGGGTGAGCTCGGGAATCAGCCGCGCATCCGGGTGCTCGCGCGGGTCGGCGTCCAGGACGCCCTCCACGCCGTTCTTGCCCATCAGGATCGCCTGGGCGCCGATCTCGAGCGCGCGCAGGGCGGCGGCGGTGTCGGTGGTGAAGAACGGGTTGCCGGTGCCGGCCGCAAAGATCACCACCCTGCCCTTCTCGAGGTGGCGGATCGCGCGGCGGCGAATGTACGGCTCGGCGACCTGCGACACGTTGATGGCCGACTGCACCCGGGTGTTCACGCCCTGCTGCTCGAGCGCGTCGGAGACGGTGAGCGCGTTCAGGAGCGTGGCCAGCATGCCCGCATAGTCGGCGGTTGCCCGGTCCATCCCCCGCGCCGCCTCCTGTG
>DATCPV010000475.1:0-5984 GCA_036569885.1 Gaiellales bacterium
GCCACAGCGCAACCCCCGCCGCCCGTTCCTGTGGCCGCGCGCACAAAGATCGCAGGTGGCAGTGCCGCCCAGCGAGTGCCCCTGCGATCGGTGCTGCGAAGGTTCGGCCCGTCCGAGATCACACGCATCGCCATCCGCCCCGCACCACGAATTCGACAGGCGCCTCCCGGGAGTGACCTGATCGCGCTGCGCACGCTGTACGGCGTCGATACAAAGCAGGTGGATCTGCTCGGCGAGTGGGAGGGCTGGGTCGTCGGAGCCGCGTTTCGCGACAGGTCGGAGCAGGCCGGCTTGCCTCGGGTGTTCCTCGAACAGACACCTGAGGGGCTGAACCAGATCGGCGACCGGGTGAGCGCCAAGCCCTACGTGGGCCCGTCGGCGGCGCGGGTGAAGGGCGAGCTTCGGCGCGCGGTGCAACGATCCGGCGCGCACATGATCACGCTCCAGGTCGGGCAGCCGCTGGGCGCCGCCGCGCTGATGCGCATCCAGACGACCCGGCCGGCGGCCTGGTTCTTGGCCCGGCGCCTGGGCGCGATCATCACCGCGGCGACCGATCGCTTCAGCTACGACGGCCTCTATCTCACCGTGTATGACCGTTCCGGCCGGCTGATCTTCAGCATGGCCAACGGCACCCGGATGGCGATCGGCGCCGACGGGGTCGCGGTGCGCAGCCTGCAGGGCTGCAACCCGATCGCAAACATCGGCGCGGCGGGAGGCACGCAGCCGTCGTGCCCGGTCGAACCCGTTGCGATGAGCCGATAGCCGGGGGCCGCTGCGCCCGCTCCGAGCGCGGGGACTATGATCCGCGGCCATGGGGAGGCTGCCGGTCAGGACGGGTGTCGGCGTGGTTGTGGTGCTGGCGGCGGCCATGCTCGGCGGCGGGTCGGCAACCGCGGCGAGGCATCACCTGCCGTCGTGGCAGGTCGTCCACGCCGGTGCGACCGGAAGCTCCGACCTGCGCGCCCTGAGCCCTGTCAGCCGCCGGGTCGTCTGGGCGAGCGGCAGCGACGGCACCGTCCTTCGCACGACCAACGGCGGCCGGTCGTGGCGCAACGTCGGCCCGGCCGGAACCAGCGCGCTCGAGTTCCGCGGCCTCAAGGCCTTCGATGCGAACCACGCGGTGATCATGTCGGTGGGCGACCACCCGGGCGACTTCCGCACGTACCTCACGTCCGACGGCGGCAGCCACTGGCGGATCACCAACCAGAACCGCAATCCGCAGGCGTTCTACGACTGCATGGCCTTCTTCGGCCGGCGCCGCGGGCTGGTGCTGAGCGACCCGGTCAACGGCAGGTTCCGGATACTGATCACGGCTGACGGCGGCCGCAGCTGGCACGTCGACCCGGCCCGGAACGTGCCCGCCGCGCGCACGAACGAATTCGGATTCGCAGCGAGCAACAGCTGCATCACCACGTTCGGCCGGCACGATGCCTGGTTTGGCAGCGGCGGGGCGGACGGCTCGCGTGTGTACCGCTCCACCGACGGCGGCCGCCACTGGAAGGTGTCGCAGACGCCGATTCGGCGCGGGGCCAGCGCCGGCATCTTCTCGGTCGCGTTCCGAAACCGGCGCGACGGCCTCGCCATTGGCGGCGACTTCGCGGTGCCCGCCTCGGCCCCGCGCGCGCTCGCCCTGACCGCGGACGGCGGTCGCACCTGGAAGCTGGTCGGTGTCGGTGCGGCACCGGGCGAATACCGCTCGGGAGCGACCTGGATCCCGCACGCGCCAATGACCGCTCTCGCCGTCGGCCTCACCGGCAGTGACATCTCGACGAACGGCGGCCTCGACTGGCGCCGGTTCGACAGCGGCAGCTTCGACGCCGTTGTGTGCACGCCCGGCGGATCGTGCTGGGCATCCGGTGCTGACGAGCGCATCGGCCGTCTTCAACGGCGCTGACACGGGCTAGATTCTCGGCATCAACGCCGCCGCAGCCCCCACCGTCCTGCACCTGTCGCTGATCGTCGGCGGCACCCTGCGCGACCGCAACGGCGAGCGGCTCGGGAAGGTCGACGACCTCCTGGTACGCCTGGGCGAGGACTATCCGCCGGTCACCGGCGTCCTCGCCTCGGTCGCCGGGCGGCCGGTGTTCGTGCCGTCAGCCCAGGTGGCCGAGATCGCCCACGGCCGGGTCGACCTGCACGCCGAGAAGATCGACCTGCAGCGCTTCGAGCGCCGCTCCGGCGAGGTGCTCCTCAAGAAGGACGTGCTCGACCGCCAGCTGATCAACATCGACGGCGCCCGGCTCGTGCGCGCGAACGAGATCGAGATCGCGCGGATCGACGGCTGGTACCGGGTGGTCGGCGTCGAAACGGGCCTGCGCGGGATCCTGCGCCGGGTCGCTCCCCGCCGGCTGGGCTCCAACATGCCCGCGACCGAGTTCCTCGACTGGGCGAGCGTCGAGGCGTTCACCGGGCACGTGCCGAGCGTGCGCCTGCGCGTCCCCCACCCCAAACTCGCGCGGCTGCACCCGGCCCAGCTGGCCGACCTGGTCGAGGCGGCATCGCACAACGAGGGCGAGGAGATCATGCGTGCGGTCGGCTCGAACGAGGAGCTCGAGGCCGACGTGTTCGAGGAGCTCGATGCCCAGCACCGGCGCGAGTTCATCGAGGAGCGTGAGGACGCCGAGGTGGCCGCCCTGCTCGAGCGGATGGAGACCGACGACGCGGTCGACCTTCTGGGAGACATGCCCGAGGATCGCCGCGAACAGGTCGTGAGGCTGCTCCCCGCCGTCCAGCGCCGGCGCGTGCGCGCACTGGCGGGCTACGACCCCGCCACCGCCGGCGGGCTCATGAGCCCCGAGTTCGTCTGCCTCTACGCGCAGGCGACCAAGGAGGAGGCGATCGGCCGCATCGAACGCAGCCGGGCGCCAGCCGACACGCTCGCCTGGATCTACGTGATGAACCTCGACCGCCGGCTCAAGGGCGCGATCGCCCTGGCCGACCTGCTGCGGGCGGACCCGACCCGGACCGTCGGCGACGTGGCGACGTTCCTGCCGCCGAAGGTGACCGCCGAGGCGGACATCGAGGAGATCGCGCGGCTCATGACCGACTACGACCTGACCGTCGTCCCGGTGGTGGACGAGCGCGAGCAGATCATGGGCGTCGTCAGCGTCGACGACGTGCTCGAGATGGTGCTGCCACGCGGCTGGCGGCGTCGCTTCGACGTGCTGGGCGGCGAGTAGTGGATGGCGGGCCGAGTATCTCTTGCAAGGACGCTCCGCTCCCGGCTGCTGCGCGGCGGCTCCGGGCTGCGGCCCCGCGGCTGGCTTAACCGCCGCAGCACACGGCTGCTCGCCGTCGTCGGGTTTCTCGGGCCCGGCCTGATCGCGGCCAACGCCGGCAACGACGCCGGCGGCATTGCCACGTACTCATCGGTCGGGGCCCGGTACGGCTACGACCTCCTGTGGATGATGGTGGTCATCACCGTCTCGCTGATCGTCGTCCAGGAGATGGCCGCCCGCATGGGCGCCGTCACCGGCAAGGGCCTGGCGGAGCTGATCCGGGAGCAGTACGGCGTGCGCTGGTCGCTGTTTGCGACCACGTCGGTGCTGATCGCCAACATCGGCATCTGCATCTCGGAGTTCGTCGGCATCGGCGCCGCGCTCAGCGTGGCGGGAATCCCGCCCCAGCTGTCGGTGCCGGTCGCGGCGATCGGGGTGTGGCTGCTGCTGGTGCGCGGGTCGTACAAGGTCGCCGAGCGGATCTTCGTGCTGATGACGATCCCCTTCTTCGCCTACCCGGTGGCGGCGATCCTCGCCCGGCCCGACTGGGGCGCCGTCGGCCACGCCGTCGTCGCCCCCAACATCCACGCCTCGCGCGGCTACCTGTTCCTGTTCATCGCCACGGCGGGCACGACCATCACGCCGTTCATGCAGCTCTACGTGCAGTCCGCCGTGGTCGAGCGGGGCGTCGGCATCGACGAGCTGAACGCCGAGCGGGCGGAGGTGACGTCGGGGTCGATCTTCGCGAACCTGGTCGCCGGCTTCATCATCATCGCGACGGGCGCGACCCTGTACCTGCACGGCGAGCGCCACATCTCGACGGCGGCCCAGGCGGCCAAGGCGCTCGAGCCGTTCGCGGGCCGCTACGCCGAGGTGCTGTTCGCGGTCGGACTGCTCGGAGCCAGCCTGCTGGCGGCGGCCATCCTGCCGGTGACCGCCGCCTACGTGATCGCCGAGACGTTCGGGTTCGAGAAGGGGATGAGCCGCCGCATCCACGAGGCGCCGGTGTTCGTCGCGGTCATCACCGCCCTGATCGCCATTGCGACGATCGTCGCGATCATCCCCGGCCTCCCGGTCATCAGCCTGCTGGTGGGGGTGCAGGTGGTGAACGGGGCTCTGCTGCCCGTGCTGCTGGTGTTCATCTGGCGCCTGGCGAGCGACCGCGAGCTGATGGGTGACTACCGCAACGGCCGCATCTTCAACGTGATCGCCGGGCTGACCGTGCTGGCGACATCCGCGCTTTCGATCACGCTGCTCGTGGTCACGCTGGGCGGCTCGTTCCTCTAGGTGCGCCAAACGGGGTCAGACCCCTATTGGCGCAGCGGATAGAGTCGGCGGTATGAGCGAGGAGCAGTTCGCAGTTGCGGTGGGCGACGGCGTGCTCGCCGGCCATCGCGGCGGTGACGGCCCGCCCGCCCTGCTGCTGCACGGCGGCCCGGCGTGGCCCGACTACACCGAGGGCTGCGCGCGCGAGCTCGACGGCCTGCTCGCCACCATGCGCTACACCCAGCGCGGCGTACCGCCGTCGACCGTCGGCGGGCCGTACACGATCGAGTCGCACACGAGCGATGCCGTGGCGGTGCTCGACCACTTCGGCATCGAGCGGGCCTGGGCGGTGGGCCACTCGTGGGGCGGTCACCTGGCGCTGCACCTCGCCGTCGCACATCCCGACCGGCTCCTGGGCGTCATCTGCATCGACCCGCTGGGCGCGTTCGAGCGCGTCTTCGCCGAGTTTGGCGCCAACCTGCGCGCGGGGATCAGCCCCGAGCAGGGCGCTCGCATCGATGCGATCGAGGCCCGCCGCCGCGCGGGCGAGGTCTCGGAGGCCGATCTTGTCGAACGCTCGGAGCTGGTGTGGCCGCTCTACTTCGCCGATCCCGCGACGGCGCCGCGGCACCCGGACGGCCCCGTCGGCGTCGAGTGCTCCACCGGCACGAACGCCTCGATCTCGGAGCATTTCCGCCGCGGCACGCTGGCCGACGGCCTGCCGGCGGCGCGGCTGCCCGCGCTGTTCGTCCACGGCGAGCGCGACCCGCTGCCGGTGTCGTCGTCCCGTGAGGCGGCGGCCCTGATCCCCGGCGCCGTGGTCGACACGATCCCCGGCTGCGGCCACTTCCCCTGGATGGAGCGCACGGGCGAGATCCGCCGCCGGGTCGCCGCGTTCCTTGAATAACCGGTGCCAGGCACCGGTTATTCATCGGCGTTCCACTTGGGGTGGTGGCGGCGGGCCCAGTCGCGCCGCACCGTGCCCAGCACCATCCCCCGTAGGGAGGGGCGGGTGGACGGGTTCACAAGGGCGAGATAGAGGTGGCCGGCGATGAGAGGCACGGCGATCCAGGTGGCGATGTCGTGCACCAGGATCGCGCTCGTTCGGCCGCGCACGGCGGCGTCGGTCTCCTGGAGGTAGATGAGCACGCCGCTCACGGTGAACACCACCATCAGCCCGGCCACGAGCGCGGCGTTCAGCTTCTGGCCGGCGTTGAACCGGCCCGCGGGCGGCTCTGGCCCGCGGCGCACGACCGCCCATCCCAGCCAGCGAACGTCGTCGTCGTCGAAGCGGTCGAACTCGCCTGCGGTGCGCCGCAGGCTGCCGCCGAGGTCGGTCAGGAGCAGCACCACCAGGCCGGCCCAGAAGGCGATCGCGGCGCCCAGGTGGATCGACTTCCACTGCCTCCGGTTGGCGGCCAGCTCGGCGAACGAGGGCAGGTAGAGAATCAGCCCGGTTGCGAGCATCGTCAGGAACGTGACCGCGAGCAGCCAGTGCAG
>DATCPV010000476.1:0-4640 GCA_036569885.1 Gaiellales bacterium
GTCGAGACGCACAGCCGCGGCAGGAGCCACAGCGTGTCGGCATTGCGGGCGTACTCGATCGAGGAGATCGGCGCGACGTCGATCTCGCCGGCGATCAACAGCCGGTTCAGCTCGGTGGGGACGCCGGTCACCTGCTCGACCTCGACGCCGCCGAGGTCGTAGAACACGGGCGCCATGTTGGCGTACGAGATGCGGCCGAGCCGGATCAGAACGTCCTCACCGTGTTGTAGAGCGTGTCGCGCTGGATCGGGATGCGGCCGGCCTCGCGGATGAGCGCCGCCAGGTCGGCGATCCGCTCCTCCTGCGGCGTGACGGCGCCGGCGGCGTGGGCGATCTGCTCTTCCATCACGGTGCCCTGGATGTCGTTCGCGCCGAAGTGCAGGGCGACCTGCGCGAGCGGCGTCGAGATCATGATCCAGTACGCCTTGATGTTGGGGATGTTGTCGAGCATGAGCCGCGAGACGGCGATCATCTTGAGGTCGTCGTGTCCGGTCGAGAAGCGCCAGCCCCGGCGCTGGAAGACCGTGTTCTCGGGGTGGAACGGGAGCGGGATGAACGCGAGGAAGCCGCCGGTCTCGTCCTGCAGGTCGCGCAGCCGCAGCCAGTGGTCGACACGCTCCTCATAGGTCTCGACGTGCCCGTACAGCATCGTGCAGTGGGTGGGGATGCCCATGCCGTGCGCGGCCCGGTGGGTCGCGATCCAGTTGTCCGGGTGCTCCTTGCCCGGTGCGACCAGGCGCCGCACGCGGTCGGCGAACACCTCGGCGCCGCCGCCGGGGAGCGATCCCAGCCCCGCCTCCTGGAGGTCGGCGAGGACGTCCTTGTGGGACTTGCCCGAGAGCTTGGTCATGTGGTGGATCTCGGACGCCGTGAACAGCTTCAGGTGGACGTCGGGCAGCGCCTCGTGCAGGGCGCGTGTGACGTCGGGGTAGTAGTCGTAGCCGATGTGCGGATGCTCGCCGCCGACCATGTGGATCTCGCTGTAGGTCTCGCGGCCGTACACCTCGACGGCGTGGGCGACGAGGTCGGGGATGTCCCAGGTGTAGGCGCCCTCCTGGCGGCCGGTGCGGGCGAAGGCGCAGAACTTGCACTTGACCCGGCACACATTGGTGTGGTTCAGGTACAGGTTGTTGATGAAGTAGACCTCGTCGCCGCCGCCGCGCAGGCGCCGGGCGGTGTCGGCCAGCTCGCCCAGCTCCAGGATGTTGCCCGACTCGAGCAGCGTGACGCCGTCGTCGAAGTCGAGCCGCTCGCCGGCGGCGACCTTTTCGCGAATCGGCGCCAGTGTGTCCAGTGAAGCGGCGACAGCCATGAGCAGCGAGAGTGTATCGCCGGTCAGCGGGTGTAGCGGTAGGCTCGCTGGAGGCCGAGCAGCTGCGGCACCGTCACGAGCCGGTAGCCGCGGTCGATGAGGGTGGGCACGATCGTCGCAAGCGCGGTCACGGTCTGGTCGCGCAGGCCGCCGCCGTCGTGCATGATCACGATGGCTCCGGGGTGGACGGCACTCAGCACGCGCCGCGAGATCTCGGCCGCACCCGGGCGAGACCAGTCGGCCGGATCGACGTCCCACTGGATCGTCAGCAGGCCGAGCGACCGGGCGATCGAGACCACGCCGGGCGGAGCGGTCCCGTACGGGGGCCGGAGCAGGCAGGGTGTGAAGCCGGTCGCTGTGCGGATCGCCCGCTGGGTGGGTTTGACCTGCCCGGCGACGTTCGCCGCCGTGAGGGCGGGGTGCGACCAGGTGTGGTCGCCAATCACGTCGCCGTCGCGGACAACCGACCGCGAGATCGCCGCCAACGGGCCGACCTGCCGCCCGATCTCGAAAAACGTCGCGTGGACGTGGTAGCGGTTGAGCACGGCCAGCACCTGGGGCGTGTAGACGGACGGGCCGTCGTCGAACGTGAGCGCGATCATCTTGCCGACCGACGTTCCGTTGAAGCGCTCCGAAGGGCCCGCGGCGGTGCAGCCGTCCAGCGTGAAGCGATCGATCCTCCAGGCGGCCCGGCCACGGTCGGGCACGTCGTCGTGGCACACGTGCGCGCATGCCGCCCACCCCTTCCACAGACTCGAGGCGGCCCAGTCGAGCCGCTCGGGCCGCAGGCCGATATCCGCGTAGGCGAATGTGACCGCGACGGTGGCGGGCCTGAGCTTGCGGACCGTGGCGGGGACGAACTTCGGTTTCGGGCCGCCCGGTTCGAGCGGGAGCCGGTAGAGCGCGTGGCGACCGCCCGTGCCGATCAGGCACACCCGCTGGCCGCTCGCCGGCCGGCCGCGTGGCACGAGGTCGACGCAGACCGTCCGGTCGTCCGTCCCGGACAGCTGCACCAGTGCGAACGGGCGCGCGGTGGTGAACGAGAACTTGAGCGACGATGCCGACTGCGCCAGCCGCACCGAGCGCAGGTCGAGCCGGCCGGGCGTGTCGACGGGGTCGACCAGCCGCTGCGACGGAGGCGTCCCGGCGGCCGCCGCACTCGGAGCGGTCGCAGCGGTCAGCGTGGACGCGGGCAGCGCGAGGGCGACGGCGGCCAGAACGAGCGTGCGAACGACGATCACAGACCCAGCCTACGGATGCCGTGTCACGGCGCGGTAACGACTCGACAGCAGGCCGGATACGATCACTCGCCGTGGCCCGGCGGGTCTCCATCCAGGGCATCAGCGGATCCGGCAAGACGACCCTTGGCCGGGCGCTTGCCGAGCGCCTCGGCGTCCCCTACGTCGAGACCGACGCGCTGGTGCACGGGCCGGGCTGGAGCGAGACGCCCGATGCCGAGCTGCGGGCGCTCCTGGAGCCCGTGGTGGCGGGCGCCGGCTGGGTGATCGACAACGACTACCGGCGCAAGATCGGCACCTACGTGCTCGAGCATGCCGACACCGTCGTGTGGCTCGACCTGCCCCTGCACGTCTGCCTGGGCCGGCTCTGGAGGCGCACATCCGGCCGCATCCGGACGGGCGAGCAGCTCTGGAACGGTAACCGCGAGTCGTGGCGGGGCGCGTTCTGGGGCCGGGAGTCGCTGTTCGTGTGGGCGATCCGAAAGCACATCTCCCAGCGCCGGTCGGTGCCCGAGGTCCTGCGCCGGCCCGAGCTCGCCCACCTGCGGGTGGTGCGGCTGCGGACACCCGCTGCGGTGGAGGACTGGCTACGCCTCGCGGTCGACGGCGCCGCGGACGACGGCGCGCAGCGCGGCTGAGTCGACGCCGCCGTCGATCGACTCGAGATGTGCGAGCGCCTCGTCGGCGTGGCGCTCGGCCACGGCACGGGCGTCGCGGACGCCGCCAGCCCGGGACACACGGGCGAGGGTGGGCAGCACATCCTCGCGGGTCGCACCGCGGGCGATCACTCCCGCGACGGCCGGGTCACGGCTCGCGCCGAGGATCAGCGGCAGGGTGACGGTGCCGTCGAGGAGGTCGGTGCCGAGCGGCTTGCCGGTCGTGTCCGGACGGCCGTCGCAGTCAAGGATGTCGTCGGCGATCTGGAAGGCCAGTCCGAGCGCGACCGCGAAGTCGCCGAGGCGCTCGACATCGTTTGGGGCAAGGCCGCCCAGCCCGCCGCCGAGCATCGCCGCGGCCGAGAACAGGCGGCCGGTCTTGAGCCGGCACCGCTCCAGGTACTGCTCCGGCGTCGTCTTGGGATTGCCGGACTGCTCACGCTGCAGGATCTCGCCCTGGGCCAGCGCCAGGCAGGCGTCCGACAGGATCGTCACGGAGCGCATGTCGCCGGTCGTGCACAGCTCGGCGAACGCCCGGGCGAACAGGTAGTCGCCGGTGGCGCGGGCGGCGGCCTCGCCGCGCGACGCCCACACGGTCGGCCGGCCCCGCCGCAGCTTGGCGGCATCGAGCTGGTCGTCGTGGACGAGCGTCGCCATGTGCACGAGCTCGACGGCGCAGCCGGCCGCGACGAGGCCGCGATGCTCGCGCCCGCCGATGGGGGCGGACAGGTAGACGAGCATCGGCCGCAGGCGCTTGCCGCCGGATTGCAGCGTCTCTGCGCCGGCGCCCGCCACCTCGCCGTCGGCCCAGCCCACTGCCTCGACGAGCGCGATCTCGACCGCGTCGACGTAGGCCTGCAGGCCGGGGACCTCCAGCACCTCGGCGACGGCACCCGTGCTCATGCGGGGACCGTACCAACATGAACCGCGACGGCGCCGCCCGAGAGCCGCCGGTAGCGGACGCGACGCAGGCCGGCCCGCTGCATGATCGCGGCCAGCTCATCGGCCGGCGGGAACCGGTGTACCGACGCCGGCAGGTAGCGGTACGCGTCGGTCTCGCGCGCGACCAGGCGGCCGAGCAGCGGCACGGCGTGGTCGGTCCAAAGGCGCGCGAACGGCGCCGCCCACGGCGGCGGGTCGGTCAGCTCGAGACAGACGACCCGCCCGCCCGGCCTCACCACCCGGCGGAGCTCGCCGAACCCGCGGGCGTGGTCGGCGAGGTTGCGCATGCCAAACCCGATGGTGGCGGCCGCGAACTCGGCATCGGCGAACGGCAGGGCGAGGGCATCGCCGCGCACCCACTCGACCTCGGAGCTCTTGCGCTGCGCCGCCTCGAGCATCGCGGCGGAGAAGTCGAGGCCGACGACGCGCCCGGTCATGGAGACCGAGTCTCGCAGGGCGATCGCGAGGTCGCCGGTGCCGCAGCACACATCC
>DATCPV010000477.1:0-2406 GCA_036569885.1 Gaiellales bacterium
CGCGCACGATCTGCGTTCTGGCGCTGGACACCGTCTGGAGCGTCGTCGAGTACACGATCTTGGCGGCCGCCCGCCAGATCTCGGCGAAGTCCCGCATGACCGGCTCGGAGTCTGCGCCGGTGTGTGCGGTTTCCCACCACGCCATGACCTCATACATCCGGCGGCCATACAGATAGGTGCCGATCGGCCGCTCGAGGTCGTTCACGAAGGCGTGCACCTCCGTGCCAGGCGCGGCCCACTCGAAGTTGCCCTCCTCGTCCGCCACGTAGCCGTCCAGCGAGGCGATCGCCGAATAGATCAGCCTGCCCACGCGGCCGCTCAGCCGCGGACGTGCACGAACGCCATCACGCGCTGATCGGCGCGCCGCTCGAGCTGCGCGATCCTGCCGCCGTTCGGCTCACCGGCGGTGGTGATGTTGCCCTCGATCGTGCAGAACGTGGTGCCCGGCTCGCCGGTCCAGTCGTCGAACATCGCCACGTGGTCGGCGATGCCGTCGCCGTCCAGGTCGAAGACCGGCAGGTCGCCGGGCAGCGGGCGGCGGGTGATCGAAAGCTGGTTGTCGCTGCGCTGGGCGTCCCACAGCAGGTGCGGCACGTATGCGTAGCGGGCTCCTGCTCGAAACGCCGTCGACCCGGCGCGGGCGAAGCACCACGAGACGAAGATCGCCGCCCACGGAGCGGGGACGCCGTACCAGTCGGTGCACTCGATGCGGTGCGATCCGGCCGGGGTCTCGCGCTCGCCGACGTTCGAGATGGCGACGTCGTAGGCCGAGTTCCAGAGGCCGGCGTTCTGCGCCCGACGCAGCCGGCGCGTGTGCGCGGCCTTGTACGACGGCGGCTGCGGCACTCCGCCGGCGAGCATCCCGATGAGGTCGGGCGACGCGATCTCGTCGATCTGGCGCTCGGGGTAGCCGAGCCAGTACTTTGCCCGCCGCACCGCCGCGGCCGTGCGCTCGCCGTAGACGCCGTCGACGTGGCCGGGATCGAACGTGCCGAAGGCGTTGTGCAGGAGCAGCCGCTGCGCCTGGGCGACATCGCCGCCCTCCATGGGAGGGGAGCTGAGATGAAGCGACACTGCGGTGATGGTTGCCATCAGCGGCTCATATTAGTTCATGCCTGGATCTTCGGGCATGCGCGAGAGCAGCCGGTAGGGGCCGCCCTTGCGCTCGAGCACGTGGTTCCAGAGCCGGTCTGCGTCGGCACAGAACACGTCTCCGGGCAGCGCCGGCTCGACGAACCACGCCTCCTCCCGGAGCTCGCCGTCGAGCTGGCCCTCACCCCAGCCGGAGTACCCCGCGTACACACGTATCCGGGTGACCTGGTCGGCCAGCGTGTCCATGTCCGACTCGATCCCCACCGGGGCGATCGGGCCGCACACCGCACCCTCCGGCGGCGCGCCCGCATACTCCGCCAGCGCGATCACGGCCTGCGGCTGCACCGGACCGCCGGCGAAGATGCAGCCGTCGTCGAGCTCGGCCAGCTCGGGCACCGCGTCGGCGACCGCCAGCTCGGTGGGCCGGTTCAGCACGACCCCCAGCGCACCCGCCTCGGAGTGTTCGATGACCAGGACGACGCTGCGGCGGAAGTTGGGGTCGAGCAGCACGGGCGCGGCGATGAGGAGCTGGCCCTTGAGCGATTCCCCCATGCGAGCAGTGTACGCATGCATAAACGGTGCCAGGCACCGTTTATGCATCACGGCCGGGCGATCAGCGCTGCGGCGTCCGGGGGCGACTTCAGCAGGCCCGAGTGGTACATCCAGCTGCCGAAGCGGGCCCAGGCGGTCGCGCTCAGCGGGCCTACGCGCAGCAGCTTGAGCGTGGCCGGAACGCTGGCCTTGATCGTACCCATATAGTCGCGGTAGGCGTGGTGCTCCATGACCGCGGTTGCGGCGGCCGGGTGGGCCTGCGCCCAGCGGGTGGCCGCTCGGAGCGCCGCGACGAAACGGGCCACCCGGTGCCGGTAGGCCGTGTCGGAGTGGAGCCGCTTTGGGTTTGCCACCAGCACCAGCTCGTCGTAGGCGGGCACACCGTAGCGGTCGTACGGGAACACCACCGGGTGCAGACCGCGCTGGGCAAACTGGATCCCCTCGATGTTCTGGAAGACGCCGGCGACCGCGTCGACGTGGTGCTCGAGCAGGTCGGGCACCTGGTTGAAGCCGATGTTGCGCAGCGTGACCTGTGATGGGCTCACGCCGGCATGACGCAGCACGGTCTCGACGAACGCCGTCGTGCTGCCCGTGCCGTCCACCCCGATCGTCTTGCCGCGCAGGTCGGCCGGCGTGTGGATGCCGCTCCCGCCCGGCGCGATAATCGAGGCGAGCGCCTCGGGCGCGACCGATGCCACCGCGACGACCGGCACGTGCTGCTGCTGGGCGACGAACACCTCGGGCTCGTAGTCGATCCCGACG
>DATCPV010000478.1:0-7583 GCA_036569885.1 Gaiellales bacterium
GCTCCAGCGTTCTCGCGTCGAACGCCTCTGCGAACCGACCGGTGTCGGCGCTCAGCCCGTGGTGGGCGGCGGTGCAGTAGCCCATCATCCAGAGCAGCGCGTGCTCGTCGCGGCGGTCGGGCAGGTCGACGATCTCGATCCGGCCGCGATGCGGGTCGAGCCGGCGCACGATCGTTTCCCCCTCAACTCGCACCTGCGCCCGGAGGGTGGGCGAGCGCTCGTGCTGGCGCTCCAGCACCGAGGCGTAGGGTCGTGGATCGGGCTGCGGAGCGGCGCCGGCGAGGTAGCGCGCCGCCGTGGGGGCGAGCGGCTTGCGTTCGAAGGCCACGCGCTCGCCGCCGAGCTCACCTACCAGCAGGAGCCGGAGGTGATCGCGGCTGCCGAGGCCCGCGGTGCGGATGCGGCGCGTCTGCGGGATGTATCCGGGGGCTGGCTCGGGCGAGGCGCCCGCGGGCGCCTCGGGCAGCGCGTCGATCCGTTTCCAGAAGTGCTCGGCTCCGGGCTGGGCGGCCTGCCACATCGCGGCGACCGCCGCCACGTGGGGCACCGACTCGTCGCCGAGCGCGACCCCGGCGGCGCCGCCTCGGCTCGCACCGTAGCCGGCCCACAGATGCTGGGCGATGTCCTTGGGGTCGAGCCGGAGGCGGCCGGCGCGAACGGCCAGCACGGCGCTGGTCGCGAGCCGGACGAGGTCGTTCGTGAACGGCACCGGTCCGGTCTCGTCGTAGTCGTTGACGCCGAAGGCCTCGCCCGCCGGGGCGATCCAGGTGCCGAAGTTCTCGACGTGCAGGTCGCCCACGCCGAGCGGGACGGGCGGGGCCTTGTGGGCGGCATCCGTGGCGAAGCGGTCGAGCCACACGGGGTAGCTGCCGCGCAGGAACGCGAACGCCGACGCGGCCATGCGCGTGTGCTTCTCGCGGCGCGCGGCCGGGTCGAACGGGATGGTGCAATCGCACCACTCTTCGTACGAGCCGATCAGCTTCGCGGCGTGCATCGGGCGATAGTGTGACGGGATGCGCGCGATGGTGCTGGACGAGCCCGGCCGCCTGGTCGAGCGCGAGGTCGCCGATCCGGTGGCGGCCGCCGGCGAGGTGCTCCTCGAGGTTTCCGCCTGCGGCGTGTGCCGCACCGATCTGCAGATCCTCCAGGGCGATCTCGAGATGCGGCGGCGGCCGCTGATCCCCGGCCACCAGGTGGTCGGGCGCGTCGCCGGCACGGGCGAGCGGGTGGGGGTGGCCTGGCTGCACGGCGCAGACGGCACCTGCCCCGCCTGCCGCCGCGGACTCGAGAACCTGTGTCCGAACGCCGAGTTCACCGGCTGGACGACCGACGGGGGGTACGCGGAGCTGATCACGGCCCGGCGCGACTACGTCTTCCCGTTACCCGATTCGTTCACCGACCTCGAGGCGGCGCCGCTTCTGTGTGCGGGCATCATCGGCTACCGGTCGCTGCGGATCGCCGCGGTAGAGCCGGGCGCGCGGATCGGCCTCTACGGCTTCGGCTCCTCCGCCCACCTGGCGATCCAGGTCGCCTTGCACTGGGGCTGCACGGTCGCCGTGTTCACCCGGTCGCAGCGCGAGCGCGAGCTGGCCCAGCGGCTGGGTGCCGCCTGGGCCGGCGGCTACGACGACCCCGCGCCCTGGCCGCTCGACGCCGCCGTGACGTTCGCCCCGGTCGGCTCGGTGGTGGTGGCGGCGCTGCGGTCGCTCGCGCCGGGCGCCGCGGTGGCTGTCAACGCGATCCACCTCGACGAGATGCCGGCGTTCTCCTACGACCTCCTGTGGCAGGAGCGCAGCATCCGCTCAGTGGCGAACTTCACCCGCGCAGACGCGACCGAGTTTCTGGCGCTCGCCGCCGAGGTGCCGATCCGGGCGCAGGTGCAGACGTTCCCGCTGGAGGCGGCCGGCGAGGCGCTCGACAAGCTCGCGGCCGGGGCGATCAGTGGGTCGGCGGTGCTGGTGGTCAGCCCTGCAGGTGGAGGTTGAACCACTCCACCATCCGCCGGCAGCCGTCGAGCTGGTGGTCGCGCTCGCGCCAGCCGTGGCCCTCGCGCGGGTAGATGACGAGCTCGGTCTCGACGCCTGCCTCGGCCAGCGCCTGGTGGAACTCGATGCCCTGTGACACGGGCACGCACAGGTCGAGCTCGCCGTGCATGACCAGGGTCGGCGTCTTCACGGCCCGCGCGTGCGCGACCGGCGAGCGGTGGAAGTACTCGCCGCCGGCCTCGTACGGATCGGCGTCCAGGAACAGCTCGTCGAAACGGCCGATGTTGGTGGTGTTGTGGAACGACAGCCAGTCGGTCACGGCCGCCATTGGGATCGATGCCCGGAAGCGGTCGGACTGCGTGACGGCCCATGCCGACATGAATCCGCCGTAGCTGCCGCCGGCGATCCCGATCCGGTCGGGATCGGCCACACCGGCGGCGACCATCGTGTCGACGCCGGCGAGGATGTCCCGCAAGTCGCCGCCGCCCATGTCGCCGATGTTGGCCCGGGCGAACGGCTGGCCGCGGCCGGAGCTGCCGCGCGGGTTGGGCAGGAGCACCGCGTAGCCGGCGTCGAGGAGCGCGGCGTTGTGCACCGTCGGATATTCGACCGCGTGTGCCCCCGTCGGGCCTCCGTGCACCCACACGATCAGCGGCAACGGTCCGTCGCCGGCGTCGGCCGGCCGCAGGAGGAGCCCCTCGATCTCATGCTCGTCACAGTGCCAGAGGCGGCGTTCGCACACAGCTCGCGGGGGCTCGGCCTGCGAATTCAGCCCGGTCACCGGCCGCCAGCCCTGCGCCGGCGCCGACGGGTCGAGCACCCGCAGCTCCGGCGGCGCATCCCAGGCCGTGTAGGCGGCCGCGAGAAGCCCTCCGTCAGGGGCGGCCGACGCGAACGGCGTCCACCCGGACAGGAGCGATGCATCGCCGTCCCAGACGACGGTGCCGCCGCCCTCGGCATCGATCGTGCCGCAGGTCGAGTTCAGGCCGCGCTGGCCCGCAAACCACAGCGAGTGCTCGTCGCGCCACTCCAGGCTGCCGATGTCGAGCTCCGGTGCGGGCGACCTGGCGGCGCCGTCGGCCGTGGTCACCACGATCGCCGTCCCCACCAGGAGGCCGCGGTCGGAGCAGAAGCCCTCGATGAATGCGACCCTGGCCTCGTCCGGCGAAAGGGCGACGCGCTCGACCTGATCCGCCGGAAGGTGCAAATCGCGGACGGCACCGGCATCCATGTCTACCAGCACGACCCGCGCGGCGTACCAGCCGCTCTCGGACGGGTCGTCGGAGATGATCGCGGCGAGCGCGCCCCCGCGCCAGTCGAACTCCCACACGTTGACGCCATCGAGCTCGATGCGGGCCGTCTCGCCCGTGGCCGTCTCGATCCGGTAGAGCCGGCGCCAGTGCTGCGCCGCCCGCCGCACCCGGGGATCGTCGGCGGCGTCCTCGCCGATGCGCGTGGCCGAGTCGGCCCCCGCTCGGTCAGACCCAGGGTCGGCCGCGAGCGCGATCACCGTCCTGCCGTCGCGCGCGAACCGCACCTGCTCCACCGATCCGGGCACCTCGCCCAGCTTGCGCGCCTCGCCGACCCCGTCGTCGAGCAGGAACACCGCCGACTGGCCGGGCTGGTCGCGGTCGGACAGGAACGCCAGTGCGCGCCCGTCCGGCGACCACACCGGAGCGGTGTCGGCCCTCGGACCGCGGGTCGCCTCGCGCGCGCCTGAACCATCGGCGGCCGCGATCCAGATGTGGCTCTGGGCGGCCGCCCCGGGCAGCGTGTAGGCCGCCTCCACCGCGCAGGCGATCGTTGTGCCGTCGGGCGAGAACACCGGGCGGGCAGGATGCACGATCTCGAGCGGCGCCTGCCAATCCACGGTCGTCATTCTGGCACAGCGGGCTTGCCCTCGGGCGCGGTGGACACCGGATGGCTGTGCCTCGATCGGGTGATATTTGGCGTCGGAGAGGCGCTGCAGGTGGCGCCGCGCAACTGAAGGTCCCACATTGAGAGGGTCCTGGGCCATGGCAAATCTCGCGAAGCAGGTCGATTTCGGGCGAGGTGAGAGAATGTCGCCAACACGGAGACCTGCTGAGTGTCCTCAACGACTCATGACTCGCGTGGAACGGTGCTGGTGGACGGGGCTGCGGCCTTCCCCATCGGCCTGTCGCTGCCACCGCCGCTGGGCGGCTTGACGCCGTCGGGTACTGACGCACTGGACGAGGTGGTGGGGGCGGGGATCAGCCTCCTGCGAGTCAACCCGGGCAACGGCGACTGGACCGACGCCGCCCTGGCGGACGCCGAGAACTGGAATGCTGCGGCCGGCGCCCGAGGAGTGCACACGTGGATCGGACTCGGCGACCTCGCCCACGCCCAGCCGGGCACGCCGGAGGATGCGAGGTTGCAGGAGGTGGTGACAACCCTCAAGGACAGCCCCGGCCTCGGACTGTGGAAGGGCCAGGACGAGCCGTACTGGAACGGCTGGCCGGTGGCGTCGCTGCAGCACGCACACGACATCACGCACGCGATCGATCCCGACCACCTGTTCGCGATCATCGAGGCCCCGCGCGGCACCGCAGACGACCTGGCGCCGTACAGCACCGTGTGCGACGGGCACGGCGTCGACGTCTATCCCGTGCCGTTCGGCAACCCCGATCCCGACCTGCACCAGGTCGGGCGGTGGACGCGCACCATTCGGACCATCACCCCTGCGCGAGCGGTCTTCACCGCCCTGCAGATCTGCTTCAGTGGCAGCGACGACCCGGCCGGCAGCGGGGGATTCGTGCTGCCGACACACAGGCAGGCGCGCTACATGGCGTACGACGCGATCCTGAACGGCGCCCGAGGGCTGCTGTTCTTCGGCGGCCACATCGGCCACTGCCTCGACCCGGCCGATGCAGCGCTCGGGTGGAACTGGACATTCTGGAACGACGTGCTCAAGAGCCTCGTGACCGAGATCGGGCCACACGGGCGGCTCCACCCGGCGCTGCTGGTGCCGGGCACCGGCCCCGAGCTGCACACGACCGACCCGACAACCGAGATACGCAGCCGCAGCGTCGGCGAAACCGACATCTGGGTGATAACTGCGCGCAGCGGCATCGGGACGAAGGACGTGACGATCACCGGTCTGCCGCAGGCGATCACCACGGGCTCACACTACCGCAGCAACCGCCGGGTCGCAGTCCGCAACGGAGCCTTCACCGACACCTTCTCCCAGTGGGACGTGCACGTGTACCACTTCCCCCTCTTGTAGAAGCCGCGTAGGGGGAAGCGCGCACCGGCCGAGGGTCGACCCTCGGCCGGTGCGCATCTTCAGAGCCTCCTCCGAGGCGCGCCACCCTGTCCACGCGAGTCGCGGTGCCTACACCTACACCGCGACACCCCCACGACGCGTTACTCGTCAGCGGTGGGGAACACCCCGTATGTATGGGAGGAGCAGGATTCGAACCTGCGTAGGCAGAGCCAACGGGTTTACAGCCCGTCTCCTTTAGCCACTCGGACATCCTCCCGGTGCTGAGCCCGATTCTAGTGCGGCAAGGCTACTCGGCGTTTCGCAGCGCCTGGGCCTCGGGGAGGCCCTCGAGCTTCTTCAGCGTGTTGTTCTCGATCTGGCGGATGCGCTCGCGGGTGACGCCGAACGCGCGGCCGACCTCTTCGAGCGTGCACGGCTGCTCGCCCTTGAGGCCGAAGCGCAGCTCGATCACCTTGCGCTCGCGCTCGGGCAGTGAGTCGAGCGCGCGGTCGATGTCCTCGCGGCGCAGCGTCATCGTTGCGGAGTCAAACGGCGAGACGGCCTGCTCGTCGGGGACGAAGTCTCCCAGCTCGGACTCCTCCTCCTCGCCGATCGGCTTCTCGAGGCTGACCGGGAGCTGCGCCATGCGCTGGATCTCGCGCACCTCGTCGGTGGTCATGCCGAGCTCGGTGGCGATCTCCTCGGGGCGCGGCTCACGCCCGAGCCGTTGCACCAGCTGGCGCTCGATGTGCACCACCCGGTTCAGCTTCTCGACCATGTGCACCGGGATGCGGATCGTGCGCGCCTTGTCGGCGATCGCGCGCGTCACGGCCTGGCGGATCCACCAGGTGGCGTACGTCGAAAACTTGTACCCCTTGCGGTAGTCGAACTTCTCGACCGCCCGGATCAGGCCCAGGCTGCCTTCTTGAATCAGGTCGAGAAAGCTGAGCCCGCGGCCGAGGTAGCCCTTCGCGATCGAGACCACGAGGCGCAGGTTGGCCTCGGTCATCTGCTGCTTGGCCAGCATGTCGCCGCGCTCGATGCGCTTGGCCAGGCTGACCTCCTGATCGGCGGTCAAAAGCGACACCTTGCCGATCTCGCGCAGATAGAGTCGCAGCGAGTCGAGGCTGGGCTCGACCGTCAGGTCGAGCTCGGGCGGCTTCTCGCCGTGGAAGACCGCGTCCTGCTGTGCCGTCTGTCGTGACTCGGCGTCCAGGAGCTCGATGTTGTGGTCGAGCAGGTAGGTGTAGAAGTCCTCGAGCTGCTCTTTTGTGAGCTCGATCTCCTCGAGAGTCGTGGCCACCTCGTCGAATGTGAGATAGCCCTTCTCGTGGCCCTCCTGCACCAGAGCTTTGAGCTCTTCGATCTCCGGGAGCGAGATATCGACAGTCAGCATGGGCCCCCCCGAGCACATCGATTACAAAACTCGCGATCGCGAAGAACACACCACCCGGCCAGGACAGAAACAGCAAAACCCCGCATCGGCCGATTGGAGAGACAAAGCGGATCGCAGACGAGCGGAGTGTACAAGCGGTTACCAGCCTCGGCAAGAACTTTTCACGAAGCTGACCGTGCCGGCTTCGCCACAGACGCGGTCACGACCCGCTTTCGAGGGCCACCTCGGCGCGCAGTTGCACGACCGGATCGCCGACCGAGTTGGGCAGCACGGGCTCGGTGAGCGCGGCCAGACCGGGGGGCGGCGCATCCCAGGAAAGCACGCTCCGAAGCACCGCCAGGGCGGCCGGCGCGCTCGCCCGGGAGTTGCCGTCGTCGACCCTGATCGCGATCCCGAGGCCCGCTAGGGGAAGGCCGAAGCAGGACAGGCCCTCGGCCCCGCCCTTGGCCACGCAGCCGGGGATCGCCCGCATCGCCTCGGTGTCCAGGTCACCGTCGCCGCGCACCAGCTGGGGGTGGGTCGTCATCGCCGCGTACTGGCGGGGCAACCGGTCGGGCAGGCGGGCGTACATCGTCGCGATCACCCGCAGGGGCAGTGCAAACGCGACCACGCCGCAGCCGTCGGTCACGGTGGGGATCGCGGCCGGATCCGCCCCGGCGTGCGTGCCGATCACTGCGAGGGCCGCCCGCTGCGAGGGATGCTCGGGACGGCGGTAGCCGGCCGTGTCCCAGCCGTGATGGACAGAGTTCGCGAGGAAGGCGAGGTGGTTCCCCGAGCAGTTGTGGCGCAGCCGGTCGTCGGGGCTTCCGAGCGAGTTCTGGAGCGCCGAGGCATCCAGGCCGCAGGCCGCAAGGCCGCGCCGCACCGCCTCGACGTGGATGTCCTGGCCGCTGTGTGATGCGCACATCACCGCGAGCACCCGGTCGTCGAGCGCCAGCGCGTCGAGGCCGCCCGAGGCGACCAGCGGCTCGGCCTGGAA
>DATCPV010000479.1:0-2035 GCA_036569885.1 Gaiellales bacterium
CCGGGCACGCTGATCGCCGGCCGGCGCCTGCAGGCCGCGCCCAGCACGGCCTTTCGGGCCGTCGGCGGGGCCGTGCTCGGCGTGTTCGCGGCCACGGCCGTGCTCGTCTACCTGCCGTCGCACGACCGCTGGGTCGCGCGCAGCGATCAGGTGGCCAGATACGTCGCCCCGCCGCCGGTCGACGCGACGGTCAACGTGTATCGAAACGGCGCGCCCGCGGCCCGTTCCGATGCGCTGGGCGCGCGGCTGGCCGCGACGCCGGGCGTCCGCGAGGTGCTGCCCGGAGCCATGATCGAGTTCAGGCGGGCGGGCTACGGAGCCACGGCGGCGTTCGCGACCTGCCCGGATGCGCGGCGGGTGCTGCACGAGCAGTTTGCGTGCCCCGGTGACGGGGTGCTCGTCAGCCGGACGACGCAACTACGGGTGGGCGACCACCTCCGGATCCGGGGCGTCCGCGCGACCGTCGCCGGGTTCCTGCCGAACTCCGCCGTGAGCGCGGTCGTGCCGCCGAACGTCGTCGCGCCGCCGCCCCACCCCCAGACGTGGCTGCTGCGGACGAACGGCAGCCTCGCGACCGCTCAGCGGGTGCGGGCCGCGCAGACGGCGAGCGGCCTGCTGGGAGGCGTCGACACGGCGGCCGACGACGCCGTGCCGGCGCCCACGTCGGATCCGCTGCGGCGGCAGGCCGAGCTGGTGGTGGCGCTGATGCTCTCGATCGCCGGATGCAGCCTGGTGGTCATGATGATCGAGGGCATCGTCGAGCGCCGCCGCGAGCTGGCGATGCTGGCGGCGGCCGGGACCCGCCCGCGCGACCTACGCTCGTCGGTCGCCCTCGAGATCGTGATCCCGCTCGCGGTCGCCTCGATCGCAAGCTGCGTGATCGGGGTGGTCGTCACCGCAACGTTGCTGCGGGTGCGCGGGATCGGCCTCGTGGTGCCCTGGACGAGCCTGGCCCAGCTGCTCGCCGTGACCGTCGTCGTCGGGGCGGCGGTGCTCGCCCTGGGGCTGCCGATGCTCGGCCGGGTCATCCGAGCCGACAACCTGAGGACGGAGTAGGCATGAGCGTCCCCCATACCCTGCTCGGCCTGCTCGAGACGGGGCCGCGCCACGGCTATGACCTCAAGCGCGAGTACGACGCGCGCTTCTCCCACGCCCGCCCCCTGAAGTACGGCCAGATCTACTCGACGCTGGCCCGGCTGCAGCGCGACGGCCTCGTGGTGATGGACGCCGAGGAGCCGGGCCGCGGCCCCGACCGCAAGCGCTACGTGATCACCGAGGAGGGCGCCACCGAGCTCGGGCGGTGGCTGAGCGAGACCGAGACCCCCGAGCCGTACCTGCACTCAACGCTGTTCGCGAAGGTCGTGCTCGCGCTCCTGCTCGACCACGACCCCGAGACCTTCCTCGACGCCCAGCGAGCCCGCCACATGCAGCGCATGCGGGAGCTGACGGAGCTCAAACGGACGGGCGAGGTCGTGGATCAACTGCTGGCCGACAACGCGCTCTTCCATCTCGAGGCCGACCTGCGCTGGATCGATATCACCGCCGCCCGCCTCGACGGCCTCCGGACGGCCGTGCAGAGCACGTAGTTTGCTGGAGCTTCTTTAAGCTGCGTGGGCGACCGAGATGGTCGGGAGCAGCGCGCCGGCATGGTCGGCGAAGACCGCCGCGACCTGCAGCTGCGACCGGCACAGGCCGGCCTGGCGCCCGATCAGGAGCACGCCGGTGTAGGTCACGCCCGCCCGCACCGGGACGGCGGCAACCGTAGGGGGCTCGCCCATCGAGAACACGCCTCCGGCTGCGAGCGCGGCCGCGGCCAACCTGCGATGGGCCGGATCGACCGTGCCGACGCCGCCCGTCGCGTCCGTGGGCAGGTGCGCGGCCCAGTCGGCGCCGACCGCGTCGGGCAGCTCCCGCGCGATCAGGTAGGCGGCATGCTCGGCGGTCTGGCAGCCTTGCAGACGCCGCAGCAAGAACTCGGTGCGCTCGACGACGGGGTCGTCGGTTGGAGGCAGGACCCTCATGCCCGCATCATCGG
>DATCPV010000480.1:0-2017 GCA_036569885.1 Gaiellales bacterium
CCCACCAAGAGGGCGAGGCGGGCATCGCCGACGCGCTGGCCCAGGCGCGCGGTCTCGTCGGCGGCGGGCCGCTCGTCGTGATCCTCGGCGACCAGGTCTACCAGGATGATCTCAGCACCTACATCGACACCTTCCGGCGGAAGCCCGTGGGGGCCCGCATCCTGCTGAAACAGGTTGAGGATGCGCGCCGGTTCGGCGTCGCCAGCGTCGCCGGTGATCGTGTCAGCGCGATCGCCGAGAAGCCCTCCGTGCCGGCGAGCGACCTGGCGGTGACCGGCTGCTACATGTACGACGGGCGCGTGTTCGACATCGTTGCCGGCCTCGAGCCGTCGGAGCGGGGCGAGCTCGAGATCACCGACGTGAACAACGCCTACATCGCCGCCGGCGAGATGGCGTTCGACGTCCTGCCCGGCTGGTGGGCAGACGCCGGTACGCACGCCAGCAAGCTCAAGGCCTCGATCCTGGTGGCCCTGACGCGCGGCGTCACCTTCCACGCCTGAATACCCGGTGCCAGGCACCACATATTCACTGCCAGGTGAGGGCGACCGGGCCGGTGATCCGGCTGAGCTCGAGCAGGGTGCGGCTCACCCGCAGCGGTGACGACTCCTCGCTGAAGCGGGGCGCGTAGGCCTCGACGACCCGGACGTTGCCCTCGGCGTCGCGCAGGGCCAGGGCGATCCGGCGTCCGCCGGGAGCCGCGGCCAGACCGGCCACACGGCCGGGCACGTTGGTCACGTCCACGCCGCCAGCCGGGCCGTTGACGACGTAGCGGGTGATCGTCGTGCCGGCGCCCACCAGGAGCTGGCGCGGCTGCAGCCAGGCGACCCTCGGGATCCCCGGCATGTTCCCGGACGCGCACAGCCCGCGGCTGTGGTGGAGGGTGTCCACGACCCGCACCCGGCCCGACCGGTCGGCGATCGCGAGCAGGCCGCCGAAGGGCGCGAAGGCGACGGCGGCAGGATGGCGGATGCCGCACCCGCGGGGGAGTGCCGACGTCGCTCCGCTCGTGGGGTTGTGCACCATCACCGTGCCGTCCGCGCGGATGTAGGCGAAGGCGAGCGAGTCCCAGCGCCAGCTCGGCGCCTGGCCGTTGGTGTGGGTGGCGACCAGATGGAGGTGGGTGCCGTTTCCCCACATGTCGTAGAGGCGGTTGCCCGAGTCGGCGCGAACGACGTAGGCGATCCTGATCCCGGCAGGCGCCCACGCGGTGGCGGCCGCGGTACCCGTGACGCCGCGAGTGAACGCCGTGCGGAAGTCGGGGACGCGCACGGCCTGCAGCGTGCGGCCCTTCGCTTCGAGCAGGTAGACCGCCCCGGGGCTCAGCGCCAGGGCCGACAGCGGCCGGCCGTGCAGCGACGCGCCGGCGCTTGTGGCGAGCCATGCGCGTCCATCCGCCGTCGCCGAGAATGCGATCGCTCCGCGGGGCAGGACCGGGGCGGCGTTACGAGCCGGCACGACGACGGGGGTCGGGTGGTGGTGCTTTGGCGACGGTCCCACCAGCGGCAGGTGGCCGCCGGTCGCCGCCAGCGTGACGCCGCCGAACACGAATGCGACGGTGCACGCAGCCGCGGGCACGAGCAGCCGCCGCCTGCGCCGCCGCCGGGTCTCCGCCGCAGGCGGCACGGCGGCGAGCGCAGCGCGCAGCGCGCGGCCCGTGGCATCTTCGCCGGCGGGTGGGATCGCGGCAAGCGCGCGCTCCAGCCGTTCCTCAAGCTCGTCCGGCATCCCGCTCCCGTTCATGGTTTCGCAGGTCGTCGAGGGCGCGCGCCAGGCGCGAGTGCACGGTTCCGACCGGCAGCTCCAGAAGCCCCGCGATCGCCGCGGGCGAGTAGCCCAGGCCGTAGCGGAGCACGATCACGACGCGGCGCTGGGGGGAGAGCACCGAGACCGCGGCAAGCAGCAGCCGGTCCTCGCCGCCCTGATCGCGCCACTGGCCCTCGAGCCGGTCGAGACCCTCAGGCCCGACGAGCCGCCGCTCGCTGCGCAACAGGTCGAGCGAGCGGTTGACGACGATCCG
>DATCPV010000481.1:0-4209 GCA_036569885.1 Gaiellales bacterium
CCCTGGCGCTCGATCTCCGCCCGCACGCCGCGCTCGAGAAACCGGAAGGAGTTCATGTTCTTGAGCTCGGTCTTCGTCCCGAACGCACTCTCGCCCACCGGGCGGACCGAGACGTTGGCGTCACAGCGGAGCGAGCCCTTCTCCATGTCGCAGTCGGAGACTCCGATCGTCTGCAGCGTGTTCTTGAGCAGCGCCAGGAAGGCCACCGCCTGCTCGGGGGAGCGCAGATCGGGCTCGGTGACGATCTCCACCAACGGCGTGCCGCAGCGGTTGAAGTCGACCACCGACGAGTCGGCGCCGGCGATCCGCCCCCCGGTGCCGCCGGCGTGCACCAGCTTGGCGGCGTCCTCCTCCATGTGGGCGCGGGTGATGCCGACCCGGACCCCGTCGACGTCGAGATGCCCGTGCAGGCACACCGGCTGGTCGTACTGGCTGATCTGGTACGCCTTGGGGCTGTCGGGATAGAAGTAGTTCTTGCGGTGAAACTGGCTGCGCTCCGCGATGTCGCACTGGAGCGCGAGGCCAATCTGGATCGCCTTTTCGACCGCGCCGGCGTTGATCGTGGGCAGCGCCCCGGGATGTCCCAGGCAGACGGGGCACGTGAGCGTGTTGGGATCGGCGCCGAAGATATTCGCGCAGGCGCAGAACATCTTCGACTCGGTGTTCAGCTGGACGTGGATCTCCAGGCCGATCACGGGCTCCCAGGCCGCGGTGCTCATGCCAGGATCGCCGGAGGACGAGGATCGAATGCCAGCACCTGCTCGAGCGCGTGCGCGGCTGCGAGGATGCGGTTTTCGGCGAACGCCGGCCCCACCAGCTGGAACCCGACCGGAAGGCCCTCGCTGAGGCCGCACGGGATCGAGATTCCGGGCAGCCCGGCCAGGTTCACGGGCACCGTCAGCACGTCGGAGGCGTACATCGCCCATGGGTCGTCCACGCGCTCGCCGATGCGAAAGGCAACGGTCGGCGACGTCGGCGTCACGACCAGGTCGACCCCCGCGAACGCCTCGTCGAAGTCCGTGCGGATGCGGGTTCGCACCTTCTGGGCCATGCCGTAGTAGGCGTCGTAGTAGCCGGCCGAGAGCGCGTAGGTGCCGAGCATGATCCGGCGCTTGACCTCGGCCCCGAACCCGGCCGCGCGGGTGCGGCCGTACATGGCGGCCACCGTGTCGCCCGGCTCCTCGCAGCGCAGGCCGAAGCGCACGCCGTCGAAGCGCGACAGATTGGCCGACGCCTCGGCCGGGGCGATCAGGTAGTAGGCGGGCAGGGCGTATCCCGCGTGGGGAAGCGTCGTTTCGACGACATGTGCCCCCAGCCCCTCGGCGGCGCGCAGCGTGGCATCGAATGCGGCTCGCACACCCGGTTCGACCCCCTGCGCGAGCAGATCCGAGGGCACCCCGAGGCGGATGCCGTCGAGGCTCTCGCCCGCCGGCACCTCGATCGGGGCCGGCATGGCGACGGACGTCGCGTCGCAGGGGTCCTGGCCGCAGATGACCTGCATGAGCAGCGCGCAGTCGCGCACGGTGAGCGCGAGCGGGCCGATCTGGTCGAGCGACGATGCAAACGCGATCAGCCCATAGCGGCTGACCGCCCCGTAGGTCGGCTTCATCCCGAC
This sequence comes from Gaiellales bacterium, assembly GCA_036569885.1. Lineage (GTDB taxonomy): Bacteria > Actinomycetota > Thermoleophilia > Gaiellales > JAICJC01 > JAICJC01. The sequence goes on from DATCPV010000481.1 coordinate 1,616, forward strand.
GACCCCGCAAAGCGCCGCCGGCTGCCGGATCGAGCCGCCCGTGTCGGTGCCGAGCGCCAGTGGCGCGAAGCCCGCGCCGACCGCCGCGGCCGAACCGCCGGACGAGCCGCCGGGCACGCACCGGGTGTCCCACGGGTTGTGGGTGACGCCGAAGGCCGAATTCTCCGTCGAGGAGCCCATCGCGAACTCGTCCATGTTCGTCTTTCCGAGCGAGATCAGGCCGGCCGCATTGACCCGCGTGACGCAGCCGCCGTCGTAGATCGGGGCGTAGCCCTCGAGGATGCGGGAGCCGGCGGTCGTCTCCTCGCCCTTGGTGCAGAGAATGTCCTTGAGGGCGATCGGGACGCCCTGCAGGCCGCTGCGGCCCTCGCGGTCGAAGCCGTCGGCCTGCTCGAGAGCGGCCGCCCGGCGCGTGCGCAGGAAGGCGTGGATGCCCTCGTCCGCGGCATCGATGCGGTCGAGGTAGGCGGCGACGAGTTCACGGCAGCTCAGCTCGCGCGCGTCCAGGAGCTCGACGCATCGCTCGGCGGTCAGCCCCAGCGTCTCGGTCATGCCGTCGGGGGCACGCGGAAGCCGCCGTCCGCCGGATCGGGGGCGTTTCGCAGCACCTCGTCCCGTGGCCACGACGGCCTCGCTGCGTCCGGCCGCACCTGGTTCGTCAGGTCAAGCGCATGGGCGGTCGGCTCGACTCCGGCCAGGTCGAGGCCGGAGAGCTGCTGCACGTGGCCGATGATGGTCGAGAGCTGCTCGGTCATTCGCTCGACCTCGTCGTCCGTGAGGCGCAGCCGCGCCAGGCGGGCCACATGCAGGACGTCGTCGGAGGAGATCGCCATCGCGGTCGTCAGGATAGTCAACGCGACGCAACCGCCGGGGACAGTCCACCCATGAAACGGGGACTGTCCCCGGGGTCGGATTTCATTCACCGAGAGCGAACGGTTCGCGCTTAAGCGAGTGCGCGGACGCCGCTGGCCTGGAGGCCCTTGTTCCCCTGAACGACCTCGAACTCAACCCGCTGACCCTCGTTCAGCGTCTTGTAGCCGTCCCCCTGGATCTCGGAGAAGTGCACGAACACGTCCTCACCGCCGTCCTGCTGGATGAAGCCGTATCCCTTCTCGTTGCTGAACCACTTGACGGTGCCTTCTGCCAACTCGCGTCCTCTCCTTGACTCACCCGCATGCGCGGCCGGGATCGCGCAACGATAAAGCACGATGCGGACGTTTGCAACGAGCCCGCCGGAGCGCCGATTTAGGCGGTGGAAACGGCCTGGCGGGCCGTGGCGGCGATCACGGTGTTGCGCAGGAGCATGGCGATCGTCATCGGGCCGACCCCGCCCGGCACCGGGGTGATCGCGCCGGCCACAGCGGAGACCCCCTCGAAGTCGACGTCGCCGGCCAAACCGTCGTCGGTGCGGTTGATGCCGACGTCGATCACGGTCGCGCCGGGCTTGACCATGTCGGCGGTGATCATGCGCGGCCGCCCGACCGCCGCAACGAGCACGTCGGCCCGGCGGGTGACGGCGGGCAGGTCGCGCGTGCGCGAGTGGCACACCGTCACGGTCGCGCTGCGGTGCAGCAGCAGGAGCGCAACAGGCTTGCCGACGATGTCCGACCGGCCGACCACCACGGCATCGGCGCCCTGGAGCTCGATTCCGGTGCTGTCGAGGAGCTCCATCACGCCCGCCGGCGTGCACGCCACCAGGCCCGGCCGGCCCGCGACGAGCCGGCCCATGTTCAGCGGGTGGAAGCCGTCGACGTCCTTCGCGGGGTCGATCCGCTCGAGCACCTGCTTGAAATCGAGCCCCGCCGGGAGGGGGGACTGCACCAGGATGCCGTCGACGCGGTCGTCGACGTTGTAGCGATCGACCATCGCCAGCACCTGCTCCTGGGTCGAGGATGCGTCCATCGGCTCGTGGAACGAGGCCATCCCAGCCTCCTCGCACGCACGGATCTTGTTGCGCACGTACACCTGCGAGGCGGGGTCCTCACCCACCAGGATCGTGACCAGTCCGGCGATGTGGCCGGTCCGTTCGCGCAGGGCCGCAGCGTCGGCGGCGACCCGCCGCCGCACGTCTGCCGCCACCTGCCTGCCGTCGATGACCGTTGCCACGGCCGCGCACACTATCGAATCTGGCGACCCGGCTCTTGACCCACCAAAAGGGTGATTTTTCCAATTCGGCCTTGATCAACCAGCACTTCTCGCGGATCGTGGGAAGTGAATCGCGTCGCAGCCCGGCCAACACCCCGGCGCAACGCATTTGCATTCCCCAACCGAGAGTACCGGCACGCCGCGCTCAAGCTTTCCCCTGCGGACGCCGAAAGACTCACGGGGGCGTCTTGCCCTCATCATCCCGAAAGGACCCGCTTTGACCGACTCCCTGAATCAGACCATTGAGACCGTGAAGAACGAGGCCGGCCAGACGATGGCCGAGTACGCCGTCGTCCTCGGCGTCATCACGATCGCCGTCGTCGCCACGCTGACCCTGCTCAGCACCGCCATCAAGGGCACCCTCACGAACGTCATCGCGTCGCTGTAGTTCTTCGACGAGTGCTTCCGGCGGGCCCCCCGGCGCGATGCCGGTGGGCCCGCCTACTCAC
>DATCPV010000482.1:0-3225 GCA_036569885.1 Gaiellales bacterium
CGACCACCTTGTGGATGATCGGCTGGAGCTCGGAGAACTGGTCGATGTGGTAGCAGTAGGGCTTGGTTTTACCCTCGACCGAGGGCGTGCCGTCCGGGTTCAGCTTGAGCCACATCATCTCGGGCTCCATGCCGGCCCGCAGGTGCATTCCCGTGCGCTCCTCGAGGTCGGCCTGGATCCGGCGCAGGTTGCCGCGGCAGTCCGACGTGAGCACCGCGCCCGGCCCCTCGAGATCCTCGCGGTTGCGGAAGCACGTGCACCAGACGCGCGCGACCTTCGCGTCCCAGGGCAGCGGGGCGAACGTCCCCGGCTCGGGGACTCCGACGAGCTCCCAGGCCTCCGGCCCGTATCCGATGTAGTCGCCGTGGCGGTCGACGAACAGGTTTGCCGTCGAGCCGTAGACGAGTTGGAACCCCTTCTGCGCGATCGTCTCCCAGTGCTTCGCGGGCACGCCCTTGCCCATGATCCGGCCGGTGACCGAGATGAACTGGTAGTAGATGTAGGTGATGCCCTCGGCGTCGATGCGGTGGCGCACGTCGGCCACCTGCTCCGCCCTTCCCGGGGCCTCGACGAACTGGTCGAGGTCGCTCACGGATCCCTCCCTTGGTCGGTTCTGGCAGTGCGGAGGCTACGTGGCGGGCGGTCGCGGTACAAGTGGGAGGATGCGACACTCGCGGGCGGCCGCAGTGTTAATTCTCGACCGGCGTGTCCTCACGATTGCCCCACTCGTTCCATGAGCCGTCGTACACGGCGGCGGCGGGGCCGCCGGCCAGCGCGAGGGCGTTTGCGACCGCCGTGGCCGAGACGCCGCCGTTGCAGTACACGACCACGGGACGGTCGACCCGCTCGACGTCGACGCCCGCATCGGCGAAGGCCTGGCGCAGCGCGGCCGGCGGCAGGAATGGGCCGTCGTGTGCGAGCAGGTCACGGTGGGGGACGTTGACCGCGCCCGGGATGTGGCCGTGGCGGCGGGCGTGGCTCTCGACCCCGGCGTACTCCGCGTGCGCGCGGGCGTCGAGGATGAGCACGTTGCGGTCGAGCGCTGCGCGCATCTCACGGAGGCCCCACATCTCTGCTCCCCGCTCGCCGGCGCGGTAGGGAGGCTCGGCCGGTTCGGGCGGCTCGTCTCCGGCGCGCAGGTCGTACCCGGCGGCGACCCACGCGTTGAGGCCGCCGTCGAGGATGTGGGAGCGGGCGTGGCCGTAGGTCTGGAGCGCCCACACGACCCGGCCGGCGAGCACGTTTCGGTAGTCGTCGTAGGCCACGACCACCGAGTCGTTTGTGATACCCAGGCGGGTGGCGTCCGCCGCGAACACCTCGGGCGGCGCGAGCTGCACGGGCACCGGGTCGTCGCGGTCGGTGAAGTCGTGGCGCCAGTCGACGAAGACGGCACCCGGGATATGGCCGGCGCGATAGGCCTCCGGCTCGGCCCGGTAGCGCGGCTCCTGCGGCAGCACCCGCCCGCGGACGTCCAGGATCCGGACGGAGCGTCCCTGCTCGTGCAGGAAGGCGGCCGTGACGACGACGTCGGTCACGTCCGGATGGTACGTGCGCCAAAAGGGGTCTGACCCCGTTTGGCGCACGGTGAACCATCTAAGGTGGCGGGCGTGGGGATTGATGATCGCTTCTGGGAGCCGATCTCCGATGCCGAGGCGACCGGCATTCTGGGCGAGGGCACCGAGGTGCTCGCCCGCCACCGGCGCTGGCTCTTCGCCGTCGCGCGCTGCAGCGGCCCAGACGGCGACGTCTACCTCAAGCGCCAGCCGCCCATGGGGCGCGATATCGCGCAGCTGCGGCGCCAGCATCTGCTGACCAACCACCTGGCAGACCGGGGGGTGCCGGCGGCACGGGCCGTCGGTCTGGTCGAGGCGGCCGGGCTCTGGTATGAGCTCCACGAGCCGGCCGCGGGCGAGGACGTCTACACCGGCGCGGACACCTGGGACCCGTTCGACCGTGACGCGCACGTGGTCTCCGCGGGGCGGATGCTGGCGCGTCTGCACGCCGCGGGGGCCGACTTTCCCGATGCGACGCCCCAGCGGCAGGCCGGGTTCGTCGTCCAGCTCGGGATGGTGGCGCGCGACCCGGCTGCGGCGGTCGAGCGGTTGGCCGCGCTGCGCCCGGCGGTTGCCGACTACCTCGCGACCCGGTCCTGGCAGGGCTCCGTCGAGGCGGCCTACACCGAGCTCTTCGACCGGCTGCGGCCCTACCTGGCCGCGCTTCCGCAGCGGCCGGTGCATGGCGATTGGCAGACAAACAACCTGTTCTTCACCGGCGACGAGTGCACCGGCATCATCGACTTCCACCAGGCCGACCACGCGCCCCGGGTGCTTGACCTCGCGGTCGCGGTCGAGCGCAACTGCTTCTTCTGGAACCGGATCACGGTCGGCGACGATGCCGCGTTCGACCTGCGCCAGGCCGAGCTCCTCGTGCGCGCCTACGACGCCGAGACGCCGCTCGAGCCGATCGAGCGAGTGGTGCTCGCAGACGTGCTCGCGGTATGCCAGTTCGAATACGGGATCTCGTTCCTGGACTACTACGCGGGCGTCGAGCGCGACCGGGCCAAGGCCGACTGGGCGTGGAACGACTTCGTGCTCGGCCACGCCCGCTGGTGGGGCTCGCCGGCCGGGCGGGCGGCGGCCGACGCGATCAGGGGTTGGTGGTGAGCGCCGCCTTCACCGTCGCATCGCTGGCCGACCGGCCGGAGCTCTCCGAGCGGCTGCCCTTCGGCCCAGGCTGGCCCGAGTTCATCTTCCACGACCCGGTCGCGCGGAGGTACATGCCCGACGTCGACCGCCTGTTCCCCGAGTTCAACCTTGTCCTGCTCGACGCCGGCGACGCGGCGATCGGCGGGGGGTGGGGGGTGCCGATCCCGTGGGACGGCACCGTCGCGGGGCTGCCGCAGGGCTGGGACGGCGCCCTGGAGCTGTCCGTGGCCGCGCGCGAGCGCGGTGAGCCCGCAACGACGATGTGCGCGATGGCGAGCGAGGTCGTCGGCCCCCATCGCGGCACGGGGCTCGGCGGCGCGATTCTGCGCGCTCTGCGTGCGCAGGGCGAGGCCCGCGGCCTGCCGGCGATGCTCGCCCCGGCGCGGCCGACCGAGAAGCACCGCTACCCGTTGACGCCGATCGAGCGCTACGCCGAGTGGGTGCGACCCGACCGCGAGCCGTTCGATCCCTGGCTGCGCACCCACACGCGTGTGGGTGCGCGCGTGCTCGCGACCGAGCG
>DATCPV010000483.1:0-2174 GCA_036569885.1 Gaiellales bacterium
GCGCCGTGCTGATGGCCTTCCTCGGTGGCCGCGGGACGATCTGGGGCCCGACTCTCGGCGCGCTGATCCTCGTCCCCGCCCAGCAGTACCTGGCGTTCAGCCAGGGTGCGAGCGAGCTCTACCTGGTCGCATACGCCGCAATCTTCCTGGTCGTCATGCTCCTGCTCCCGCGCGGCATCCTGCCGTCGCTGACCGACATGGTGGCGGCCCGGCGCTCGTCCAACGGCGCCGCGGCTGCCGGTGGGCCGCGCGCCGAGCTGCCCGAGGTCGTGACATGACCATGTTGCTCGAGACCGACGGCCTGACCAAGCGGTTCGGTGGCGTCGCGGCGGTCGACGACTGCTCGCTGGCGGTCGCCGAGGGCACGATCACCGCCCTGATCGGCCCCAACGGATCGGGCAAGACGACCCTCTTCAACCTCGTCACGGGGTACCTGCGGGCCGATTCGGGGACGGTGGCATTCGCCGGCCGGCGCGTCCGCCGCCCCGATCCGGCGGCGCTGTGCCGGCACGGGCTCACGCGCACCTTCCAGCAGGCGCGCGTCTTTCCGTCGCTGACCCTGATCGAAAACCTCGTGGCTGCGATCCAGGAGCCCCGGCGCGGGCTCTTCCGGAGGGCCACGCCGGGGTCGCAGCGCACGCGCGCGCTCGAGGTGCTCGACGAGTTCGGGCTCGCGGGCTTGGCCGGAGCGCGCGCCGGCCAGCTCTCGTTCGGGCAGCGCAAGCTGCTCGAGTTCGCCTCGGTGCTGATGGGGCGGCCGCGGCTGGTGCTGCTGGACGAGCCCACCTCGGGGGTGAACCCCGTGATGGTCGAGACGATGGAGCGGCACGTCCGCGAGCTGCACGCCGGCGGGCTGACGTTCCTGATCGTCGAGCACGACATGCATACCGTGATGCGGCTGTGCGATCCCGTGATCGTGCTGGACGGCGGCGCCAAGATCGCCGAGGGGCCTCCGGACATCGTCCAGCGCGATCCGGCCGTCCTCGACGCGTACCTCGGCACATGAGCGTGCTCGAGCTGCACGGCGTACGGGCGGGCTACGGGGCCGCCGAGGTGCTGCGCGGCGTCGATCTGGTGCTCGAGCCGGGGACGATCACCTGCGTCGTCGGGCCGAACGGCGCGGGCAAGTCGACCGTCCTGCGCACCGTCAGCGGTCTCCTGCGCCCGCGGCATGGATCGATCCTGCTCGACGGCACCGACATCGCCGGCATGTCGCCCGGGGCGGTCCTGCGCCGGGGTGTCGTCCATGTGCCCCAGGAACGCGGCCTGTTTGCCGGCATGACCGTGTGGGAGAACCTGCTGATGGGCGCCCACATCCTCCGCGACACGGCCGAGGTGCGGCGCCGGGCGGCCGGCGTCGCAGAGCGGTTCCCGATCCTGGCCGAGCGCCGCCGCGACCGGGCGGGCTCGCTCTCGGGCGGCCAGCAGAAGATCGTCGAGATCGCCCGGTCGCTGATGCTCGAGCCGCGCCTGATCCTGCTGGACGAGCCGTCGATGGGGCTCGATCCCAAGGCCCGCCGCCTGGTCTTCGAGACGATCACCGGGCTCAATCGCGACCACGGGCACACGATCCTGCTCGTCGAGCAGAACGCCCGCGCCGGCCTCGGCATCGCCCACCGGGGCGCGGTGATGGACGCGGGCGCCGTGGCCATCTCCGCGTCGGGCGCGGAGCTCCTCGAAGACCCCCGCATGGCCCAGCTCTACCTCGGCGGCCGCGCCCGGAAAGCACCCTCCGCCTCCGCCTGACCGGGGCTTCAATCTTGACGGTCTGAGAGGACGCCCGTATATTTCCTAGTATGTCGATCGAAGTTATCGAGTACTAGGATGGATCCCCACCTCGAGCCTACGGTGGATATGGCGGTCCCGCAACCGGCGCCGGGCGTCCACAACGTCCCGGCTCCGCTCTCCGCGCTCGGCCGGGGCCGCATGCCCACCGCCGCGCATTTCCGCCGCGAGCACTTCCCGGTGCCCCCCGTCGACCCCGCCGGCTGGAGGTTGCGGGTCGGCGGTTCGGTGGCGACGCCCGCGATCGTGACCCTGGCCGATCTCGTCCAGATGCCGCGGCGCTCGCTGGTGGTCGTCCTCGAGTGCGCCGGACACCGCCGGGCCGAGCTGCGGCCCGCGACCCCGGGGCTGCAGTGCCAGGAGGGGGCCGTGTCGGAGGCGCGCTGGAC
>DATCPV010000484.1:0-6022 GCA_036569885.1 Gaiellales bacterium
GGTGAGATGACCGCCGTGGGCAAGCTCGAGCCCCATCATCGTGTCCCCGGGCGTGAGCAGCGCGTGATAGGCGGACGCGTTCGCCTGCGCGCCGGAATGCGGCTGGACGTTGGCGTGCTCGGCGCCGAACAGCGAGCGCGCGCGATCGATCGCCAGCTGCTCGGCGATGTCGACCCACTCGCATCCGCCGTAGTAGCGCCGGCCCGGATAGCCCTCGGCGTACTTGTTGGTCAGCACCGACCCTGCCGCCGCGAGCACCGCGGGCCAGGTGAAGTTCTCGGACGCGATCAGCTCGAGCTGCTCGCGCTGGCGCTGGAGCTCACGATCGATCAGCCCGGCGATGTCGGGGTCAAGGTCAGCCAGGCCGGCCGACCGGAGATGCTCGAAGGTCTGTTCGGCCGTGGCCACGGGTGCCTCCTCGAATCGACTGGCTCGACTCTACCGCAGCGACGCCAGCACCGACTCGGCGTCGGCCCCCGCACGAATGAGCACGGGCTCGAGCCCGGTCACGTCCACGACGCTCGATGCCGTGCCCGCGAGGTCGCCGCCGTCGATCGCAAACGCGCACACGCCGCGCAGCTCCGCCGGGACGGCCGCCAGCCGGGCCGGGGGCGGCTCTCCGCGCAGGTTGGCGCTCGTGAGCGCGAGGCCGCCGACCGCGTCGGCCAGTGCGGCGACGTCCGCTGTCAGCACGGGCACGCGCACACCGATGCGCGTGGGAGTCGCGCCGCACAGGTGGGCGAACCGGCGGCCGGGATTGGGCAGGATCAGCGTGACCGGGCCGGGCAGCACCCGCCGGCACAGCGCACCGGCGCGCCCGGCCAGGTCGGGCAGGGCGTGCTCGAGCAGGTGGTCGACTGAGCCCAGCACGAGGGCGGTGGGCTGGTCGGCCGGGCGCGCCTTGCACTCGTACAGGCGCTCGCACGCATCCCGCAGGCCGGCGGCGCAGCCGATGCCGTAGACCGTGTCGGTGGGCACGATCGCGAGCCCGCCGCCGTGAAGCGCCCGCTCGTGCGCGCTCATCCCCACCGGCCGCCGACGACCCGCTCGATCCCGGCCAGGTCGCGCTCGCCGAACACCTCGCGCCCGCCCGCCGCGGCCATCGCCTCCTGCACCCGGGACGCCTGTCCGGCGCCGCATTCGACCACGAGCCATCCCCCCTCCACGAGCGCATCCGGCGCGGTCGCGATCAGCCGGTCGAGCACCTCGGTGCCGCTCGCCCCGGCCACGGTGGCCAGCCGGGGCTCGAACCGCGCGACCTCGGGCTCGAGCGTCTCCATGTCGGCCTCGGCGATGTACGGCGGGTTGGACGCGATCAGGTCGAAGCGGCGGCCGGCGACCCCGGCCAGCAGATCGGACTCGAGCAGCTCGACCTCGAGGCCGAGCGCGGCGGCATTGGCGCCGGCGACGGCGAGCGCGTCAGCCGAGACGTCGGTGGCGGTGACGTGGGCGTCCGGGCGGGCCGCCTTGATCGCGAGGGCGATTGCGCCCGAGCCGGTGCCCACGTCGAGCACTCCGGGCGCGCCGTCGCCCAGCAGCGCCAGGCAGCGCTCGACCAGCACCTCGGTCTCGGGCCGCGGGACGAGCACCCGCGCGTCCACTGCGAGGTCGAGGTCGTGGAAGCCGCAGCGGCCGATGATGTAGGCCACCGGTTCCCGCCGCCCCCGGCGTTCCAGGAGCGCCCGGCACGCCGCCAGCTCAGGCTCGGTCAGCGGCCGGTCAAACCCTGTGTAGAGCGCGATCCGCTCGAGCCCGAGGGCATGGCCGATCAAGAGCTCGGCATCCAGCCGAGGCGTCGCGCTGCCGTGATCCTGCAGGTACCCGGTGGAGAGCCGCAGCACCTCCGCCAGCTGCCTCACCCGCCGGCTGCCGCCGCCAGCTTGCGCCGGCGCTCGTCGGCTGCCAGGGCATCGGAGAATTCGCTGAGGTCGCCGCCGAGCACCCTGTTCAGGTCGTGCACCGTCAGCCCGATGCGGTGGTCGGTGACCCGATCCTGGGCGTAGTTGTAGGTGCGGATCTTCTCGGAGCGCTCGCCGGAGCCGATCTGGGCCGACCGGGCCGCCGCCTCCTCCTGCGCCTTGCGCTCGCGCTCGGCCTCGTACAGCCGCGCCCGCAGGATCTTCATCGCCCGCTCCTTGTTCTGCAGCTGCGAGCGCTCGTCCTGGCAGGTGACCACGGTGTCGGTGGGGATGTGGGTGATCCGCACCGCCGAGTCGGTCGTGTTGACCGACTGGCCACCGTGGCCGCCGGCGCGGTAGACGTCGATGCGCAGGTCGCCCGGCTCGATGTGCACGTCGACGTCCTCGGCCTCGGGCAGCACCGCCACCGTGGCCGTGGACGTGTGGACACGCCCCTGCGACTCGGTGGCCGGCACCCGCTGGACGCGGTGGACGCCGCTTTCGTGCTTGAACACGGAGTAGGCGCCGTCGCCGCGGATCTCGAACACGAGCTCCTTGAACCCGCCCGCGTCGCCGCCGTTCGCCGAGAGGGTGTCGGTCTTGAAGCCGCGCTGCTCGGCGTAGCGGGTCAGCATCTGGTAGAGGTCGCCCGCGAAGATCGCCGCCTCGTTTCCGCCGGTGCCGGCGCGCAGCTCGACGATCACGTCCTTGTCGTCGGCCGGGTCGCGCTCGAGCATCGCGGTCCGGATCTCCTCCTCGAGCTCGGGCAGCGCCGCCCGCGCCTCGGCGATCTGGTCCTGGGCGAAGGCGCGCATCTCCTCATCGGAGTCGTTCATCAGCTCGGCCGCATCGGCCACCTGGGCGGTGCGCTCGCGCCAGCGCCGTGCAAGCTCGGCCGCCCCCGACAGGCGCTTGTGCTCCCGCGCGACCGCCGCATACCGGCGCTGATCGGCCATCAGGGCGGGATCGCCGAGCTGTGCCTCGAGCTCGGCGAAGCGCCGCTCGATCTCTGCAACCAGTGGTTCCATGGTGCCTGAAGGATAGTGACCGCACCCGTCACGACTTTGTCGAGACTAGAGCCGGCCGAGCTGGCGCATGACGCTGAGCGAGTCCGAGTAGACGTCCTTGCGGGTGAAGCGGCCGTCGCGCGTCGGCAGGATGTCCATCCCGTCCCAGGTCGCGCTGCGGCCGCTCTCGGCGTGGGTGCCGGTGGCCGTCCACTCCTGCACGACGAGCCCCTCGCGCACGTACAGGCTGCGGCCCGTGAACCGCATGCCTGGCCAGTTGCGGAAGATGCCGGCGATGTGCTCGCGGACATTGTCGGAGCCCTCAACGGACTCATCGGCCGTGTGGTTGTGGAACACGATGCCGGGCGCGTGCATCGAGTCGATCGCATCGACGTCCTGGCGGTTCCAGGCGTCGTTGTAGCGCTCGACCAGGTCGGTCAGGGCCTCGGGCGAGTCGGCGTCGGACACGCCGCCAACACTACGCCATTACCTCGACTTCCGCACGTGCGCCGGAGGCTTTCTCCGCGTCCAGCACGTCGCACAACGCCTGGATCGAGACCTCGACCTGGTCGAGCGTCGGCTCACGCGTCGTCAGCCCTTGCAGCCACAGCCCCGGCGTGAGCAGCGCTCGCAGGATGCGGTTGTCGGGGTGCATGCCGCCGAAGCGGATCACCTCGTAGGCGAGGCCGGCGATGACCGGCAGGAGCAGGATCCGCGACGCGATCAGGGTCGGCCAGTCGGGGCGGCCGACGAGCGCGAAGACGAAGATCGCGATCACCATCACCCACAGCAGGAACGCGGTGCCACAGCGGACGTGAATCTTGGAGTAGGTCTGCACCCGCTCGGGGGAGAGCTCGGCGCCGTCCTCGTAGGCGTTGATGGCCTTGTGCTCGGCGGCGTGATACTGGAACACGCGCCGCAGGTCGGGGATGAGCGAGATCAACGCCAGGTAGACGACCAGGATCGTCACCCGGATCGCGCCCTCGACCAGCACGAACACGATGGTCGAGTGGATCGGCAGGAGGTCGGTGAGCACGGCCGGCGAGACCTTGAACACGAGCACCGCAAAGCCGATCGCGATCACGAACGAGAACATGATCTGGCCGCGCGAGAGCTCGGCGGCGGCTTCGAGATCCGGCTCCTCGCCCTCCTCGACGGCGGCGAACGACGCCGACACGGCCAGCGCCCGGAACCCGATCACGAGCGACTCGCCCAGCGCGACCATGCCGCGAAGCACGGGCAGGCGCAGCACGCGGTGGCGGGCGGCGGCGCTCGAGACCGGCCGGCAGACGCGGGCCAACCCCCCGTCGGGACGGCGCACGGCGACGGCCCACGACCCGGGGCTGCGCATCATCACGCCCTCGAGCACGGCCTGTCCGCCCACGTTGGCGCTCACCGACGACACCTGTATCTCACCCGGGTGTCGTCGGCAGAGAGCGTCGGATTCGTGAGCCCTACCGTGCTACGCCGGGGTGCCCGAGCGGGCCTGGCGGCGCCGGAACCGCTCAACGCGACCTCCGGTGTCGACCAGCTTCTGCTTACCGGTGTAGAAGGGGTGGCAGGCCGAGCAGATCTCGACGTGCAGCTCGGGCTTGGTCGCCCGCGTAATGAACTCGTTTCCGCACGAGCAGTGCACGTGCGAAACGACGTAGTCAGGGTGAATGTCGGCCTTCATGAGATTCAGGATAGCACGGGCTCTGCGGCCTTCACGGCCGCGTCGACGGCGTCCGAATCGACGTCAAGATGGGTCACGAAACGCACCGTGCGGTCGTCCAGCGAGGCGCACAGAACACCCACCTCGGCCAGCTCCGCAACGAGGGCGGGAGCGGGTGTCCCGTCGGTGACCTTGGACACCACGATGTTCGTCTCGATCGCCCTGGGATCGACGCGCAACCGCCGGTAGGCGCCCATCCCCTCGCCCAGCCGGCGGGCGTTCGCGTGGTCGTCGGCGAGCCGGTCGAAATGGTGCCGGAGGGCATGCAGCGCCCCGGCGGCGATGATGCCCGCCTGGCGCATGCCGCCGCCGAAGAGCTTGCGGTTGCGCCGCGCCGAGGCGATGAACTCCTCGGAGCCGACCACCGCCGAGCCGACGGGCGCGCCCAGCCCCTTCGAGAAGCAGACCGAGGCCGAGTCGACCGGCGCCGCCACATCGGCCGGGGAGCGCCCGCCGGCGATGGCGGCGTTCCAGATCCGGGCGCCGTCGAGGTGCACGCGCATGCCGTGGGCGTGGGCGAATTCGGCGAGCGCCGACAGCCTCTCGGCGGGCAGCACGAGCCCTCCGGTCTCGCCGATCGTGTTCTCGAGGCAGAGCAGGCTCTGGAGCGCGTGGTGGACGTCCTCGGGGTCGCGCAGCCGGACGGCGATCGTGTCGACGTCGAGCATCCCGTTCTCACCCGGCAGGAGCCGGGTCTGCACGCCGGCGAGTGCCGCGGCGCCGCCCTGCTCGTGGACGACGACGTGGGCGAGCTCGTGGACGAAGATCTCGTCGCCGGGCCGGGTGTGCGACCGGATCGAGATCTGGTTGCCCATCGTCCCTGACGGCACGTAGACCGCCGCCTCCTTGCCGAGCATCCGGGCAACCTCGGCCTCGAGCTCGATCACCGTCGGGTCGTCGCCCCAGACATCGTCGCCCACCACCGCCTCCGCCATCGCCTTGCGCATGGCCGGCGTGGGCCGCGTCACCGTGTCGGAGCGAAGGTCGACGATCCGCATCGCGCGCAGCGTATCGTTCTGGGGTGGCCCTCGAGATGCGAACCAATTGTGAGCGCTGCGACGGCCCGCTCGACCAGAACGGCGAGGCTCGGATCTGCAGTTACGAGTGCACGTTCTGCCCCGCCTGCACCGAGGCGATGGCGGGCGTGTGCCCCAATTGCGGAGGCGAGCTGGTCGCCCGCCCGCGTCGCTCCGCCCCCTGACGCTTAGGCGGCCGCGACGACCGCGGCCACCCACGCCTGCAGCGGCCGCACCGGCCGCAGCCGCTCGACGCACCAAGCCGGGAACGCGTCGGTGAAGGCCTCCGCCGGGAGCGGATCGGTCGTGGCCGCGACCAGCCCTCCGTGGCGGAGCAGGTCGGCCCGCGGGTGGTCGGCGGTATAGGGCAGTGGCACACGTTTCCAG
>DATCPV010000485.1:0-1965 GCA_036569885.1 Gaiellales bacterium
GCCGCGGTGGAGGGCCCCAGCTACGGGTTCTCGGCCATGCGGATGGACGCCGACCTGGACGGCCGCATATTCCAGCCGTGTCCCACAGGGCGGTGATGGATGCCGCCGAGCTCTGGGAGACGTTCGCCGAGCACGCTGCGCTCGTGATGAGCGGCGGCCGCGCCCCCTCCCGGGGGTCGGGGAGGGGGTGGTTCGCCGTCATCACGGGCGAGCCGCACTGCGATCTGAACGAGTGCGGGCTGACGTCGCGGGCCACGGCGGCCGATGTCGAGGCACTCGTCGCGTGCATCGCCGCCGCGGATGTGCCCGCGCTCGTGTCGGTCGCCTCCACCGTGCCCGATGCGATCACCGAGCCGCTCTCGGCGGCGGGCTTTGCCCGCGCGCCGGCCCGCGAGCCGCTCATGTGGTGTGCGCGCCGGCCCCCGCTTGCGACGAACGGGCTCCGGGTCGAGCGGGTGCGGTCGGAGGCCGACCGCGAGCGGGCGATCGCCATCATCGCCGACGCGCACGCGATGGACCATGGGGTCGCACGCCGGGCGCTCGCTCAACTGCCCGACCCCGGCGACCGCGTCTCGGCGTGGCTCGCGTTCGCCGGCGACGAGTCGATCAGCGTCGCGTGGGTGACGCCGGGGCCCCGCATCGGCGTGTGGGAGATGATGACCCCGGCGCGCCACCGCCGGAAGGGCGCTGCCCGGGCTGCGCTGACCGGCGCGCTCGATGCGGTCTGGGGCGACGCGACCGAGGGCGCGTTCCTGTGGTCGACCCCGGCCGGCCGGCCGTTCTACGAGTCGGTCGGATTCGCCCCGGTCGACGAGGCCGTAAGTTGGACGCTCGGCGCGGACCAGGCGTTTCTGGCCGCGATCGGGCAGCCGGCGGACGTCACCGAGCGGTCTTGATGATGAGCTTGCCGCGGCGGATCTCGACGGTGCCGCGCTCGCGCATCTCCCGCAGGACGCGGCTCACGGTGAGGCGCGAGGTGCCGGCGAGGCTGGCCAGGTCGTCCTGGGTGAGCGGGATCGTGGTCGGGCCGCTGCCGTCTCCGTAACGGTCGGCGAGCGCCTCGATGAGCGTTCTGACGCGCCGCGGCGCCGGCGTGTAGAGCGCATCCACGAGCCGGTTGGTCATCTCGGCGACCCTGTCGGCGAGGATGTGCACGAGCAGCGCGTCGATGGCCGGGTGCTCGCGGCGCAGGCGATCGAAGGTGTGGCGGGTGAGAACGCGCGTCTCGCTCGGCTCGAGCGCCTGGATCGTCGCCGAGCGGAGGTGCTCGGACCGCACGAGCCCCATCTCGCCGACCGCGCCGCCGGGGCCGACGAGGGCGAGGGTGGCCATGTCGCCGACAGGAGTGAGCACGCGGACGGCCAGGCAGCCGGTCTGGACGAGGTGGAGGGTGTCGGCCGTGTCGTCGCGGTGGACGACGATCTCACCCCGCGCGAACCTGCGCCGCCGGGCGAGGGCGAGCAGTTCCCGCTTCTCTTCGTCTGAGAGGGGCGAAAGGATCGGCCAGTCGGACATGAACACCCGCGCTCGCGAACGTAACCGATTTTACACACGGTGCGCATCCCCCGATGCAGACAGCGCGCAGACGCCTCCGTAGTCTCGATCCATGCACATCGACCATCGACGACGGAGGAGCGGGACCATGACTTCCAGGACGACCACGACCCGAACGATCAGGCTTGCCATCGCGACCGCTGCGGCGTTGATGCTGATGTCGCAGGCCGCCCAGGCCAAGCCACTGGTTCCCATCGGGGCGCAGGTGCAGGCAACGCCGAGCTCGAGCGCCTATCAGGGCACCTACCGCCCGGCCACGACCGTCTCGCCGCAGCCGCCCGATCGGGCCGACCTCATCGGCACCTCGCGGGCGTTCCTCGGCCAGCCGGCCCAGCCGACCGTGACGGGGAAGACGGCCGGCGGACAGACCACCGCGAACGGCTTTGACTGGACCGCGGCCACGGTGGGCTC
>DATCPV010000486.1:0-5793 GCA_036569885.1 Gaiellales bacterium
GGCGCAGCTCGAGGCCGCGGTCGGTGACGATCAGGACCTTCACCCGCCGGTCGCGTTCGCCGGCGCGCCGCTCGACGAGGCCGCGGGCCTCCAGCCGGTCGACGATCCCGGTGATGTTGGAGGCATCACAGCCCAGGCCGAACGCAAGCCGGCCCATCGGCACAGGCGCTCCGGGCTCGAGCAGCCGCAGCACGTGCAGCTGGGTCGGCGACAGGTCGAACTCGGCCGCGATCACCGGCATCCGGGCGCGCTCGGCCATGAGCAGATCGAACAGGAGCTCCCAGGCTTCGTTCATCTGACGCCCATCATAGTCGATAGTGCAGATATTTGACAACATCAACTATTTCTGGCACACTTCGATCATGTCGAAACTTCTCTTGATCCCCCTCGAGGACACCGTCGTCTTCCCAGGTATGGACGTGACCCTGCCTGTGGACGTCGGCGAGGAGTCCCGCGTTCTTCTCGTCCCCCGGCACGGCTCCGACTACGCCAACGTCGGCGTCGTGGCCGAGGTCGGCGAGCACATGCGACTGCCCGGCCGGATTCGTGCCGTCTCCCTCTCGGGCCTTCACCGCGCCGTGGCCGGCGCCGCCAACTCCGACCCCCAGGGCCGCCTGTGGGTCGAAATCGACGAACACCCCGACGAGACGCCGGCGCCGTCGCGCACCCGTGAGCTCGAGCAGGAGTACCGGGCAGTGGTCGAGGAGATCCTCGAGCTGCGCGGCGATGACGGCCGCGTGAGCGCGTGGGTGCGCTCGATCACCGATCCGGGTGCCCTGGCCGACACGTCGGGCTACGCCCCCGACTTCTCGTACGAGCAGAAGGTGGAGCTCCTGCAGACGCTCGACGTCGTCGAGCGGCTGGCGATGGCGCTGCGGCTGCAGCGCGACCGGCTGGCCGAGCTGCAGGTCCGCCGCCGAATCCGCGACGACGTCGAGTCGGGCGCGCAGAAGCAGCAGCGCGAGTACTTCCTGCGCAAGCAGATGGACTCGATCCGCAAGGAACTCGGCGACGACGACGCATCCGTGGCCGAGGAGTACCGGGCCAAGATCGCCGAGGCAGGAATGCCCGACGAGGTCCGCGAGCAGGCCGATCGCGAGGTCGCACGGCTCGAGCGGATGGGTGAGTCCACCGGCGAGTCGTCGATGATCCGCACCTACCTCGACTGGCTGATCGCCGTGCCGTGGTCGAAGCGCAGCGACGAGCGGCTCGACCCCGTGCACGCACGGGAGGTGCTGGATGCCGACCACGCCGGCCTCGACGACGTCAAGGAGCGGATCACCGAGTACCTCGCGGTGCGCAAGCTGCGCGCCGACCGCGGTGTGCCCGACGATCGCCGCTCCGGCGTGATCCTGACGCTGATCGGGCCTCCGGGCACCGGCAAGACGTCGATCGGCGAATCGATCGCGCGCGCCACGGGACGGGAGTTCGTGCGCATGTCGCTCGGCGGCGTGCACGACGAGGCCGAGATCCGCGGCCACCGCCGCACCTACATCGGCGCACTGCCGGGACGGCTGGTGCGCGCGCTCCGCGACGCCGGGACGATGAACCCGGTGATCATGCTGGACGAGGTCGACAAGGTCGGCGCCGACTGGCGAGGGGACCCCTCCTCGGCACTGCTGGAGGTGCTCGACCCGGCCCAGAACCACTCGTTCCGCGACCACTACCTGGACGTGGAGCTCGACCTGTCCCACGTGCTCTTCATCGCGACCGCCAACGTGGCGGACACGATCCCAGGGCCGCTGCTCGACCGCATGGAGGTCATCCGCTTCGACGGGTACACCACGGCCGAGAAGCTCGCCATCGCCAGCGGCTATCTGTGGCCGCGCCAGGTGGAGCGAAACGGCCTGCGGCCGGACGAGGTGGAGATCGGCGACGAGATCGTGCAGACGGTCATCACCGAGTACACCCGCGAGGCCGGCGTCCGCCAGCTCGAGCGTGAGCTGGGGACTGTGCTGCGAAAGACGGCCACCAAGATCGCGTCGAATACGGCGGAGCTGCCCGTCAAGGTTGACGTGGCCGCAGTCCGCGACGCCCTCGGCCGGCAGAAGTTCTTCCAGGAGTCGGCGGTGCGCACGGCGGTGCCGGGCGTGTCGACGGGCCTGGCGGTCACCGGCACCGGCGGCGACGTCCTCTTCATCGAGGCGACGCGCATGCCGGGCACGGGCGGCCTGACGCTGACCGGCCAGCTGGGCGACGTGATGAAGGAGTCAGCGCGGATCGCGCTCTCGTTCGTCCGCAGCCACGCGGAGGAGCTGCGGATCGATCCGGCGGTCTTCGAGGACCACGAGTTCCACGTCCACGTCCCTGCGGGAGCGATCCCCAAGGACGGCCCGTCCGCTGGCATCGCCATGACCACGGCGATCGCATCGCTTCTGACCGGGCGGCCGGTGAAGCACACCGTCGGGATGACCGGAGAGGTGACGTTGCAGGGCCGGGTGCTGCCGATCGGTGGCCTCAAGCAGAAGGTGCTGGCGGCCCACGCGGCCGGCCTCACCGACGTGATCATTCCGGAGCGAAACCGGGGCGATCTCGATGAGGTGCCGGAGGACGTGCGCGACCAGATGACGTTCCACCCGGTGATGAGCGTGGACGAGGTGCTGAAGGTGGCCCTCGAGCCGGAGCCGGTCAAGGCAGTCGTCTGACCCCCACGACCGCCTGACCACGGCCCCCAGGGACTGTCCCCGACCCAAGACGGGGACAGTCCCCGTACGATGCGGGCGTGGCAATGCGATACGGATGGGTGCTTCCGTACGGTGATGCGCGCACCGCGGCCGAACTGGCCGTGGTCGCCGAGGAGCATGGCTGGGATGGGTTCTTCGTCTGGGAGCCCGTGTGGGGGATCGACGCCTGGGTGGCCCTCACCGCCGCCGCCATGCGCACCGAGCGCATCCGCCTGGGCACGATGCTGACGCCGCTTCCGCGGCGGCTGCCGTGGGAGGTCGCGGGGCAGGTGGCGACGCTCGACAACCTGTCGGGCGGGCGGGTGATCCTCGCGGTGGGCCTCGGTGCGCCTGACGATCGCTGGTGGCTCTTCGAGGACGATCCCGGCCGGCAGGTGCGGGCCGAGCGGCTCGACGAGTCGCTTGACCTGATCATGGGGCTCTGGAGCGGGCGGCCGACGACGTTCGCGGGGACGCACTTCCACGCGCGCCCCGCCGACCGCCTGCTGCCGCCACCCCCGGTGCAACAGCCGCGCGTTCCCATCTGGGTCGTCGGCGCCTGGCCGCGGCCACGGTCGATGCGGCGGGCGGCGCGGCTGGACGGCTGGCTGCCGGCCCACATCCCGAAGGGTCTCGGCGACCAGGAGATGACGCCGGCCGTGCTCCGCGACGGCCTCGACTGGCTGCGCGAGCGCCGCGACTCCCATGGGCTCTCGATCGAGGGATACGACGTCGTCGCCGAAGGCACATCTCCCGCCGACCCGAAGGCGGCCGGCGATGTCGTACGGCCGTGGATCGACGCCGGCGCCACCTGGTGGCTCGAGGCGGATTGGTCGGACATGGATCCCGACCGTGTCCGCGCAGCCGCCGAACGCCGGCTGACGGCCGGCCCTCCGCGGCCCTGGGCTTAGGATCCGGCGGATGGACGCCGGCGAGTACCTGGAGCGAATCGCCTACACCGGCTCGCTCGACCCTACGGCCGAGACCCTCGCCGGCCTGCACCGGGCCCACATGCTGGCGGTGCCCTTCGAGAACCTCGACATCCACCTCGGCGCGACCAACGTGCTCGACCCCGGCCACATCTACGACAAGATCGTGCGGCGCCGCCGCGGCGGCTGGTGCTTCGAGCTCAACGGCCTCTTTGCGCTGCTCCTCGAGCGGATCGGGTTCGCGGTCACCCGCTACTCGGCCGCGGTCGTGGCCAGCGACCCGCCCTATCCCGACTTCGCCCACCTGACGCTGCGGGTCGACCTCGAGCGGCCGTGGCTGTGCGATGTCGGCTTCGGCGACAGCTTCACGCTGCCGATCCGGCTCGACGAGCCGAGCGATCAGCCCGTGGAGGGCCACGCCTACCGGCTCGAGCGCACGGGCGAGCGCATGACGCTCCTGCAGGACGGCCGCCCCCAGTACGCCTTCGAGCTCGCGCCGCGCGAGATGCACGAGTTCGCCGGGATGTGCACCTATCTGTCGCCCGAGTCGTTCTTCACCCGCTCACCGATCTGCAGCCTTGCGACCGAGAACGGCCGCCGCAGCCTGTCCGGAATGCGCCTGATCACCACGGTGGACGGGGTCCGCGGTGAGCGGGAGCTGGCCGACGACGCCGAGCGCGCCGCGGTGCTGCGCGACCTCTTCGGAGTCGACCTCGGCGATGCCACCCTCAGGGATAGCGGCAATGCGCCGGCCGCCGCTCGAGCGTCCAGTCACCCGTGAGCGAGACGTCGACGACCACGCAGCGCGTTGCGGGCGGCGAGCCCACAAGACATGTCCACTTCGAGCCGTTCCGGGTCTGGTCGGAACATCGCGCCGGTGTGGAGTGGAGCTTCCCGGCGACGTCACGCTCGAGCGTGCTCGCGTCGGTCCGCGGCCGCAGCTGAGTCACCCAGACGACGACCAGCAGCACGCCCAGGGCGAGGGCGCAGCGGATCAGCACAATCGTCCAGCTGCGTGGCTGCTGGCCCTGCTGCCTCATGGCCGGTCAATCTACGCGTTTGCGCGGGCGATGGCACGCGCCGCTGCGATGGCGCGCTGCTCCGAGAACGTCGCCGCCGGGCCGCGCACCTCGAACGTGCGGCCGGCCTCGCGCCACGTGATCGTGCTGGGACGGCCGCCGACGGCAATGGCGCCGCGCAGCCGGCCCGTGAGGCGGATGAGGCGGTTCTCGCTGCACGAGCGGCATCCCAGCGCGAGCGCTCGGATCCTCCGGGCGCGCAGACCGTAGCGGCCGCTCGACACCGTGAGCAGGAACACCCCGAAGTGCGAGCCGCTGCCGTAGCGCACGCGGATCCCGCGCACGCCCTTGTACACGCCGGCCGGCTTTCCGGCCGTGGCCGGAAGCGTCACCCGCACCGGCAGGCGCCGCAGGGCGGTGGCCAGTGGGGCATCGATCTCACGGTAGCCCGGCTGGGTCACTCCCCAGGGACCGGAGGCATGCCTGCCCGTTGGGTCGGTTGTGGCGCTCGCGCCGCCATGCCCCGGCAGCTTCATGACGACGACTGCGACCGCGGCGACGCTGGCCGCGAGCACGCCGGCGGCGGCTATCCGGACGCCGAGGCGGGCGAGCCGCCGCCTCAGTGGTGGCGCATCGGTCATTGCGTCGATTGTCAACGCCATAAGGCAAGTGCGCAACCGTTGAGTCAGTCAAGCCGCGTAGAGCGCCCGGGCGTTCTCGCAGAGCACCATTCGCCCACCCTCCTCGGCCTCGGACGCGGGAAGAGCCTCGCCGAGCACCTCGGCAAGTGCGGCGCGCCACCACCGCGCAGCCACGAGATAGAGCTCCGGCGTGCGCGCGGCGTCGCTCGCGTACAGGAGCTTGGACACCGGCGCGAGCTCGAGCGCCTGCCGCACCATCTCGGCTGGACGCGAGACGTGCGGGATCGTGAGGGACAGGTCGAAGTACACGTTGCCGTACACGTGCGCCAGCCAGCCGGCCTCGCGCACGAACGGGTAGCAGTGCAGCAGCACGAAGGGCGTGCTCGCAAACCTCTCGACGACCGGCTTGAGCCAGGTGGGGTCGGCCCGCGGCAGCAGCAGGTCGGAGTCGCCAAACCCGGCGTGCAGCTGCACCGGAAGGGGGTCGGCCGCGTTGACCTCGAGCGCATCCCACAGGGCCAGCTCGAGCAGCGGCTTGGAC
>DATCPV010000487.1:0-2022 GCA_036569885.1 Gaiellales bacterium
TACATGCACCGGATCATGCGCGAGCAGCCGGTGTCGGGCCCGGGCACGTGGAACCGGATCGAGTACCGGCCACTCGAGGGGTTCGTCTTCGCCGTCTCGCCGTTCAACTTCACCGCCATCGCCGGCAACCTGCCGACGGCCGCGGCGATGATGGGCAACACGGTCGTCTTCAAACCGGCATCGACCGCGGTGTATCCCGCGCACTTTCTCATGCGGCTGTACGAGGCGGCGGGCCTCCCCCCGGGCGTGATCAACATGGTGCTCGGATCGGGCCGCGAGATCGGCGACGCCGCGCTCGCCCACCCGGATCTGGCCGGGATCCACTTCACGGGATCCACCCCGGTCTTCCAGGACATGTGGCGCACGGTCGGCCAGAACATCGACCGCTACCGCACCTACCCGCGGCTCGTCGGCGAGACCGGGGGCAAGGACTTCATCTTCGCGCACCCCTCCGCGGACCCGGCCGCCGTCGCGACGGCCGTGGTGCGGGGCTCGTTCGAGTACCAGGGCCAGAAGTGCTCGGCCGCCTCGCGGGTCTATGTGCCCTCGAACCTGTGGGGCGAGGTGAGTGAGACGCTGCGGGAGCAGATCGCGACCATCCGCACCGGCGACGTGCGCGACTTCCGCAACTTCATGGGCGCGGTCATCGACGCCGACGCGTTTGCGACCCAGCGGGACGCGGTCAAGCTGGCGTCCGAGGCCCCCGACGCCGAGGTGCTGGTGGGGGGAGAGACCGACGACTCGGAGGGCTACTTCGTCTCGCCAACCGTGATCGAGACGACCGATCCCGGGTTCGACCTGATGCGCCGCGAGCTCTTCGGCCCGGTGGTGACCGCGTACGTGTACGACGAGAAGCGCATCGACGACACGCTCGACCTGGTCGACCGCACCTCGCCGTACGCGCTCACAGGAGCGGTGTTCGCAACCGACCGGCGGGCGATCGATCACGCCGCCGGCGCGCTTCGAAACGCCGCGGGCAACTTCTATGTGAACGACAAGCCCACGGGCGCCGTGGTGGGTCAGCAGCCGTTCGGCGGGGGCCGGGCCTCGGGCACCAACGACAAGGCCGGCTCGATGTGGAACCTGATCCGCTGGGTCAGCCCACGCTCGATCAAGGAGACGTTCGTCTCGCCGACCGACTACCGGTACCCGTTCATGGACGCGGAGTAGAGGAGCAGGAGCGCCGCGAGATCGCCGGCGACTAAGATCGCCGCGATGCGAGTGGCGGTGATCGGTCTGGGGACGATGGGTGCGCCGATGGCGCGGCACCTGCTCGCCGCGGGCCACGAGGTGACGGTGCACAACCGCACCCGCTCGCGCGAGGAGCCGCTGGAGGCGCTCGGCGCCAAGCGGGCGGCCACGCCGGCCGCCGCGGCCGCCGGCGCCGAGGCGGTGCTGACGTGTGTCTCGGACACGCCCGACCTCGAGCACATCGTGATGGGCGCCGACGGCGTCGCCGCAGGGCTCGCTGCGGGCGGTGTGATCGTGGACTGCTCGACCGTCTCGCCCACCGCGGTCGCCGAGATGGCGGCGAAGCTCCGGGAGCGCGGCATCGGCCTCGTGGATGCGCCCGTGTCGGGCGGCTCGGAGGGTGCCGAGCGCGGCACGCTGACAATCTTCTGCGGCGGCACGGATGCGGACGTCGCCAAGGCCCGGCCGGTGCTCGAGACCTTCTCGAGCCGGATCACTCATCTCGGCCCGAGCGGCTCGGGCCAGGTTGCCAAGGCGGTCAACCAGGTGATGATCGCCGGCACCTACGCGAGCGTCGGTGAGGGCATTGCGCTGGCGGAGGCCGCGGGGCTGCGGCTGCCCGAGCTGGTCGAGGCTCTGTCGGCCGGCGCGGCGTCGTCGTGGGTGCTGCAGAACCGCGCCGGCAACATGATCTCCGACAGCTACCCGCTGGGCTTCAAGGTCGCCCTGCACCGCAAGGACCTGGGGATCGCCCTGGACGAGGCCGGGCGTACCGGAGTTCCCATGCAGGTGGCGGACCTCGTGGCCGGCCAGGAGGACCGGCTCATGGCG
>DATCPV010000488.1:0-3550 GCA_036569885.1 Gaiellales bacterium
CTCTACGACAGCGACGGCGACCGCATGAAGGCGACCGTGCGCTGGAACGTCGAGCGCGGCCGGGCGCTCACGGCGGCCGACCTGACCGCCGCCGCCCGCCTGCACGCCGAGCTCGGCGAGCGGGTCGTCGCGTTCTTCGAGCGCTACGACTACCTGGCCTGCCCGGTCACCCAGGTCGAGCCGTTCCGGGTCGAGACCGAGTACCCCCAGGCGGTGGCCGGCGTGCCGATGGGCAGCTACCTCGAGTGGATGCGCTCGTGCTCTCGCGTCACCACCATGTGCTGCCCGGCGGTCTCGGTCCCCGCGGGCACCTCGGCGGCAGGCCTGCCCGTCGGCCTGCAGCTGGTCGCGCAGCCGTTTGCCGAGCGGGCGCTGCTCGAGGTCGCCCACGCGGTGGACGAGCTCACGCGCTACTCCAACGCGATGCCGCCGGTCGAGTAGCATCGCGCCCGATGGAAGGCAGCCGCTTCGATCTCGTCGTCCTGGGCTCGGGCCCGGCCGGGCAGAAGGCCGCGATCCAGGCGGCCAAGGTGGGCGCCTCGGTCGCCGTGGTCGAGCGCCGCGACCCCATCGGCGGGGTGTGCGCTAACACCGGCACGATCCCCTCAAAGACGCTGCGCGAGGCGGCGATCTACCTGACCGGCCTCTCCGAGCGGGGGCTGTACGGCCAGAGCTACCGGGTCAAGGAAGAGATCACCATCGAGGATCTGATCTGGCGCACGCAGCAGGTGATGGCGCGCGAGGTCGACGTGATCCGAAACCAGCTCGCCCGAAATCACGTCCGGGTGCTGCCAGGCCAGGGCCGGTTCGTCGACCAAAACCGGATCCAGGTGTCCGCCGCCCACGGAAGCGTGCGCACGGTCGAGACCGACAAGATCGTGATCGCGACCGGGACGGTGCCCGCCCGTCCGCCGGACGTCGAGTTCGACGAGGCCACCATCCTCGACTCCGACGGCATCCTCGACATGGCCAAGATCCCCGCGACGCTCGTCGTGGTCGGCGCCGGGGTGATCGGGATCGAGTACGCCTCGATCTTCGCCGCGCTCGGTACGCGGGTGACGGTCGTCGAGCGCAACGAACGGCTGCTCGAGTTCTGCGACAACCAGGTGATCGAGGCGTTGCAGTACTACCTGCGCGACCTCGGCCTGGTGTTCCGGCTGGGCGAGACGGTGACGTCGGTCGAGAAGCACGACGGCGCCACGCTGACCACGCTGGCCAGCGGCAAGCGGATTGCCGCGGACGCCGTCATGTACTCGGCCGGGCGCCAGGGCGCGACCGCCGACCTGGAGCTCGAGAACGCGGGCCTCGAGGCTGACGCCCGAGGCCGCATCAAGGTCGACGAGCACTACCGCACGGCGGTCGAGCATATCTATGCCGTGGGGGACGTGATCGGCTTTCCGAGCCTCGCGTCGGCGTCGTTCGAGCAGGGCCGGCTGGCGGCCGCGCATGCGTTCGGGGTCGATGCCCGGCCGATGCGCGATCTGCTTCCGATCGGCATCTACACGATCCCCGAGATCAGCTTTGCCGGCCGCACCGAGGAGGATCTGACGGGCGCCGGGATCCCATATGAGATCGGCGTGTCGCGCTACCGCGAGCTCGCCCGCGGCCAGATCCTGGGGGACTCGGTCGGCATCCTCAAGCTCCTGGTCGCGCCCGAGGAGCGCACGCTGCTCGGCGTGCACGTGTTCGGCACGGCGGCGACCGAGCTCGTGCACATCGGCCAGACGGTGATGGGCCTCGGCGGCACTGTCGACTACCTGATCGACCAGGTGTTCAACTATCCGACGCTGGCCGAGTCCTACAAGGTCGCCGCGCTCGATGCGACCAACAAGCTGCGCGCGCTGAACCGGCTCACGGTGTGACGGGCGCGACCACGACCAGCGGGATCTCGCGGTCGGTCTTCGTCTGGTAGACGTCGTAGTCGGGGTGGATCGCCGTCATCACCGGCCACAGCCGCCGCTTCTCGTCGGCGTCCGCCGTGTGGGCGCGGGCCGTCATGACGCGGTCGCGCACCTGCACGCCCACCTCGGGCTCGGCGACCAGGTTCAGGTACCAGCTCGGGTGCTTCGGGGCGCCGCCCTGGGATGCGACCAGCAGGTAGTTGTCGCCGTCACGGCCGTAGATCAGCGGCGTCGTGTGGTTCTCGCCCGACCGGCGGCCGCGGGTCGTGAGCAGCAGGGTGGGTCGGCCGTTCCAGTCGTGGCCGTCCTCGCCGCCGGTGGCGATGTAGCGGTCGGCGTGCTCGGCATACCAGGGGCGCTTGGCGGGCTCGGCCATGCTCGAAATCGTACTCAGGGCGTTGCCGCGGGCGCCGCAGTTGGCGTCGCCGCCGGCGTGCGCGAGAGCAGCACCGCGCCCAGGCTCGAGATCCCAAGCGTGATCAGCGCCGCGGCGACGATCGCCGCGCCCTGACCCGCGGTGACGACGTGCTCGGTCAGGCCCAGCGAGACGACGCCGGCGGGCAGGCCGAGCTGGGCCGAGGCGAGCAGGCCGGCCGGCCACGGCATCCGCATCACCAGCGCCACGGCCACGTGGCAGATGACGATGGCCGCCGCCAGCAGCGCCATCAGCTCCACGTTCGTGCGCGAGGAGGCCAGCGACCGGAAGTTGAGCTTGGCCCCCAGGGACACGAAGAAGAACGGGACGAAGAACCCCTCGGCGAGCCCGACCATCTGATCGGTCAGGCGGCGCGGCTCGCCGGCCAGTGCCACGATCATGCCGGCCGCGAAGCCGGCGATCAGGATGCTCGTGTCGAACCTCGTCGCGAGGGCCGCGAGGCCAAACAGCACCACCAGCGACAGGCGCAGGTCAAGCGCCCAGCCGCGCAGCTTCGAGTCGTCGCGAAGCGTGGTGACGATGCCGTTTCGGCGGATCACGTGGATGGCCCAGAAGACGACGATGGCCGCGACGATCACCAGCACCCCACCGCCCGCGATCTTGGCGGCCTGCGACGGGGTGAGCGCCAGCGGCAGGGCGACGATGGTGGCGATGTCGACCAGCGCGATCCACGCGGTCGCGAGCAGCATCGAGCCGCCGGTCAGACCGCGCTCCTGCACGATCGGCATGACGACCGCCGAGCTGGACGCCGCCAGGAGCAGCACGAAGATGGCCGGATGCCCCATCCCCGACGCGTGCGAGACCAGCCAGCCGGCCGGCACGGCGATGGCGAACGACAACACGGCGGCGATCGTCGCCTTGTCAAGCGCGCGCCGCAGGCCGGCGTCGCGCAGCGGCAGGCGGGTGCCGACCACGAACATCAGCATCGCGAAGCCGACGGCCGAGAGAAGGACGACCGTCGGGTCGGCCGGGTCGATCTCGCGCAGGCCGGTCTGCCCGACCAGCACCCCGGCTGCGATCTCGCCGACGACGACCGGCACCGCCAGCCGTGTCGCGCCCGAGAGCAGCGGGCCGACCAGGCCACAGGCGACGATCAGGGTGAGGATGCCGAAGCTCATACGCGCAGGTGCCCGGAGGACGACAGATGCTTGCAGAAGTCGGCGTGATCCTCGGTGACGAGGGCGGCCATCCGCGTGGCAGCGTGCTCCAGCGT
>DATCPV010000489.1:0-2502 GCA_036569885.1 Gaiellales bacterium
CGGGTGCGGCGGTGAGCTTGCGCTCACGCTCGACGGTGGCTTTCACGGCGCGATCGTACCGTGACAGAATGCTCCGCGTGCACGTGATCGCAGTGGTGAACCGCAAGGGTGGAGTGGGTAAGACGACCACTGCCGTCAACCTGGCCGCGGCGATGGCGATCGAGTCGCGCCGGGTGCTTCTGGTCGACCTCGATCCGCAGGGATCGGCGGGAGTTGCGGTGGGCGTGACCACCACCGACGACGACGGCTCAGGCGGGCTGTTTCGCGGCAAGCCGCGCTGGTGGCCCCGGCAATCGCCGGTGCCGGCGCTCGGCAAGCTCGGCGTCGTACCGGCCGACGCCCGGCTCTCGGCCGAGGAGACCGCGGTGTTCACGGACAGCCGCCGCGGAGCACGTCTGGCGGCTGCGCTCGACACCGCCAGCGAGGAGTGGGAGGCGATCGTCCTCGACACGCCGCCCGGTCTCGGCGGCCTGAGCGCGGCGGCCCTGCGGGCGGCCGACGCGGTCGTGATCCCCGCCGCCGCAGACTTCCTGTCGATCGATGCGCTGCAGGACACGATCGAGGCCATTCGCGGCGTCGAGCGCGACACCGGCCGGCGCTACACCCCGCTGGTGCTGCTGCCCACGTTCGTCGATGCCCGCCGCCCCGGCGCGGCCGCTGCGGCCGCGCTCATGCGCGAGCGTTTCGGCGACCTCGTCTCGCCGGCCCAGATTCCCCGCAGCGCGCGGCACGACTCGGCGGCGCTGGCAGGGGTACCGGTGGTCGCCGGCGCGCCGCGGTCGAGCGCCGCCGCGGCCTATCGGGCCGCGTGCGACGACCTGGTCACTCGGCTCGGCCGCAAGCCCCCCAAGCGCCATGGCGCGCTGAAGGGCTTCGTCCGCGCCGACATGCGCGAGGCGCTGCTGGCGATGCGCCGCCGCCGACCGGCCTAGACGGCGCGCCAAACGGGTCTGACCCCTTTTGGCGCAACGCAGCTATGCTCGCTGGGAACGTGGATTCGATCGAGGAAGGACTGGCGATGGCAACGGTTCATGAGGGTGTCGAGGCTCTACAGAAAGCGGCAGCCGGAGAGTGGTTGTCATGGACGCGCATGGCCGACTTTGCCGACGCCGCTCCCCCGATCCTGGTCGGCGGCGAGGGGCCGTACGTGTTCGAGTTGGACGGAACCCGCCTGCTCGACGCGATGTCGGGGCTGTTCACGACCCAGATCGGCTACTCGCACGGCGCGGAGCTCGGCGCTGCCGCCCAGCGCCAGCTCGAGTCGTTCGGCTTCTACCCCAACTGGGCGGCGACGTCGCCGGCCCCGCTCGAGCTGACCCGGCGGGTGACCGACCTTGCGGCCGAGAACCTGACCCGCGTGTTCTTCACCTCGGGAGGCTCAGAGGCGGTCGAGTCGAGCATCAAGCTCGTGCGCCAGCACTGGCTGGGACGCAGTGAGCCGCTGCGGCGCAAGATCATTGCCCGCCGCGGCGCCTACCATGGCTGCACCCTGGGCGCCCTCTCGCTGACGGGCATCCCCGCTGCGCGGGCGCCGTTCGAGCCGCTCCTCGGCGACGTGCGCCACGCCGAGAACACCGACCGCCGCCACTACCCCCACGCAGCCACCGACGAGGAGTGGACCGATGCCGCCATCGCGGCGATCGAGCGCACGATCGTGGCCGAGGGGCCGCACACCATCGCCGCCGTGGTCGTCGAGCCGGTGCAGAACGCCGGCGGCTGCCTGACGCCGCCACCGGGCTACGCCGCCCGCCTGCGCGAACTGTGCAACCGGCACGACATCTTGCTCTGGTGCGACGAGGTGATCACGGGCTTCGGCCGCCTCGGAGCGTGGTTTGCCTCAGAGCGGCTCGGCTTCGACGCCGACCTGATCACGTTTGCAAAGGGCATCACGTCCGGCCAGGCGCCGCTCGGCGGTGTGCTCTTCTCGGAAGCCGTGGCCGCACCGCTGCTCGACCGGCAAGCCGTCTACGCGCACGGCTTCACCTTCGGCGGCCATCCGCTGTCGTGCGCCGTGGCGCTGGCGAACCTCGACATCATGGAGCGGCTGGACGTGCTCGGAAACGTGCGCGAGCGCGAGGACGCGCTCGGCCGGCTGCTCGACGAGGTTGCCGCCTCCTCGCCGCTGGTTGCAGCCGCCCGCGGGCGTGGCTTCTTCCGTGCGCTCGAGCTTCGCGACGCTGCGCTGCTGCCGGCGGCGCGGGATGCCATCCGCCGCGAGGGCGTCATCGTGCGCCTGGACGACCGCGTCAACCCGTGCCTGGCGATCTCGCCTCCGCTCATCTGCACCGGTGAGCACCTGGAGGAGGTCGCGGCGGGCATCTCCGCCGGGCTCGCCACTCTGCAGCAATGATCACGTAGATGGGCCATCTAGACGATCTCGATCTGCGACAGGTCGACGACCGCCTTCGGGTACTCCGGCCGTAGGTCGCGCAGCGTTCTCAGAAGCAGCTGGGTGATGGCGGCGTTGCGCACCCAGCGATGGTCGGCGGGGACGACGTACCA